>CAYNPC010000011.1:0-6964 GCA_964399025.1 uncultured Ruminococcus sp.
GTTCTTTTGTATCAACAACGCCGATATCATACAGGAACTTGTGCCAGAAACGAGAGTACAACAGATGCAATGTGGTGTGTTCCATCCCGCCGTTGTACCAGTCTACCGGCATCCAGTACTGCAAAGCTTCCTTAGAGGCAATGCCATTCGGATTCTTCGGGTCGCAATAACGCAGATAATACCAGCTGGAACCTGCCCACTGTGGCATGGTATCCGTTTCCCGTTTTGCCGGTCCACCGCACTGCGGACAAGTGGTATTGATAAAGCTTTCCAGTGTTGACAGTGGGCTTTCGCCGGTATCTGTCGGCATGTAGCTCTCTACATCCGGCAATGTCAGCGGCAATTCGCTCTCCGGCAGTCCAACCCAACCGCACTGATCACAGTATACAACTGGAATTGGTTCGCCCCAGTAACGCTGACGAGAGAAGACCCAGTCACGCAACTTGTAATTCACTTTGGATTTGCCCTTGCCGGTCTGTTCCAGCCAAGCCTTGATTTTGACTTTGGCTTCTTCTACAGACAAGCCATCCAGAAAACCACTGTTGACCATCGTTCCGGTTGCACAATCTGTGAAGGCTTCCTTTTCGATATCGCCGCCAGCTACCACTTCAATAATCGGCAGGTCGAATACCTTTGCAAATTCATAGTCACGGGTATCGTGTGCCGGCACTGCCATAATAGCACCTGTTCCATAGCTCATGAGAACATAGTCAGAAACGAAAATCGGGATTTCCCGATCGTTGACCGGATTGATGCCCCGTACACCCTTCAGGCAGACACCTGTCTTTTCCTTCGCCATTTCTGTCCGCTCAAAGTCAGACTTTCTGGCTGCCTTTTCCTGATATGCACGGATTTCATCCATGTTCTCCAGCTTGTCCGCCCACTTTTCAATCATCGGGTGTTCCGGTGAAATCACCATATACGTTGCACCAAACAGCGTATCCGGACGGGTGGTGTAAATTTTCAACGTATCGCCTGTTGTTGTCTGGAAATCCACTTCTGCACCGGTCGAACGACCAATCCAGTTCCGCTGTGCGGTCTTGATTTTTTCCAGATAATCAACCTCATCCAGATCATCCAGCAACCGCTGCGCATATTCTGTGATTTTCAGCATCCACTGCGATTTGACTTTCTGTACGACTTCGCCACCGCAACGTTCGCAGACACCGCCAACGACCTCTTCATTTGCCAGAACGACCTTACAGGAAGTACACCAGTTGACAGCTGTTTCTTTCTTGTATGCCAGTCCTTTTTTGAACATCTGCAAGAAAATCCACTGTGTCCAATGGAAATAATTCGGGTCTGTTGTGTTGATTTCCCGTTCCCAGTCAAAAGAAAGTCCCAATGCCTGCAACTGTGACTTAAACCGTGCGACGTTGTTCTCCGTTACAATTGCCGGATGAATCTTGTTCTTAATGGCAAAATTCTCTGTCGGCAAACCAAACGCATCCCATCCCATCGGGAACAGAACGTTATAGCCCTCCATTCTCCGCTTTCTGGAGACAACATCCATTGCCGTATACGGTCTTGGATGTCCGATGTGCAGGCCCTGTCCGGACGGATACGGAAATTCTACCAGTGCATAGAACTTCGGTTTGGTGTAATCCTCTTCTGCCCGAAAGCTGTTATGTTCTGCCCAATATCGCTGCCATTTTGATTCGATGGCAGTAAAATCATACTTACTCATAGCCAATTGATCCTCTTTCCTATTTTTTATGTGCTTTGCTCAGCTGGCAAAATACTGCTTGACATCCGGATGAAATGCCAGAATGGCAGCAGCCCCCACATCCAGAACTCCTTCTACCAGATAGAACCAGTTCTGTGTGAAATTTGAAATGTTCGCTGGCAGATTGACCAGAAACAGCAGCACCAACAAAACGATGGTGACATACTGTGTATAAGGCACTTTCCGCAACATCGCAACCGTCAGTGAAATAGCGACCAGAAGTGTCACAATGTTGCTGGCACTGAAGCCCAGAATCAGATTCAAAATGCCCTTGACAACCATATATACGCCAACCAGCGTAATCATCTTTTTTCCATTCTCCATGAAATATGCCCTCCTGTTCCCGTCTTATTCTGCCTTGACCCAAGCTGACACATCCACGTTTTCTCCGTCAGCCCAAAGCCGTTCCAGCTTATAGAAATCTCTGGTTTCCTTGTAGAAGATATGCACAATGATATCATTGTAATCCAGTACAATCCAGTTGGAACCATTGCCTCGTCCCTCCCGATGAATCGGTTCGACGTTCTGCTTGGTCAACTGGTATTCTACCTCATCTGCCAATGTCCGTGTGTGGGTTGTGCTGGTACCATTGGCAATGACGAAATAATCGCCCAAAATGGTCAGATCCTTTACGCCAATGACCTGAATATCTTCAGCACGTTTGCTATCCAGTGCTCTTACAATGGTTTCCAACATTGCTTCCTGTGTCATCATAATCTGGTTTCCTTTCTCTGTGGTTTAATCATCTCTACTGTAGATATTCTGTCGGCCATCCTCTGTGTTACCGTCCTGAATATCGCTCAGATTTTCCTCTGTATCGGAATACGTACTCTCATAATGATCTTCATCCACCAATTCTACAATGGTGCTTTCGTCATAGTACATCTCATTCTGATACGGACGGAAGTGTTCATTGATCAGATCAATTGTCTCTGTCTTGTGAATCGAGTAGACCGACTGTCCTTCATAGGTGATGCCTTCCCCCGGCACCATGTAGACATTGACACTTTCCATCGTCAGCCGTTCTGCGGCAAAGTCCGCCAACATGCTGATCTGTTCCATAGACAAGTCTGTTGCAATCCACTCATTTTTATAAATTTTCTGCATGGCAGACATCAGTTCACTCTGACTCATATTCAACATTTTTTCCATCGCTGCTGCCAGAAAAATCCGCTGTGCTTTGACTCGTCCGATATCGCCCTCGTCATATTCCCGCCGGAACCGGACAAACCATTCTGCCTGCTGTCCATCCAGCGTCTGTTCTCCGGCTTTCAGTACCTTATCTGCTTCGTACATAATCTCTTCCGGTAAGGTAATCGGTATGCCGCCAATGGAATCGACAATGTTGGCAATATCCGTACAGCTCAGCTTTACATAGCAGTCAATCACCAGCCCGAAGCTCTCCTGAATGGCATTGACCGTCCGCTGAATCTGTGTCACGCCCTCTTCCTGTCCGCTGCCATAAATGCTGTTGAATTTATTGGTGGACGGATTGGCATACGCCGGCATATAGCAATCTCTCGGTATCTGCAAGATATTCATCGTGCCCGCAAACAGATCAAACTGGAATACCCAGTTGACATCTGACAGATTGCCGCTCTCGTCCATCCCCATGAACAGAACCGTATACTGTCCTTCTACAATCTGCTGCAAATCCAACCCATCGTCTTTTTCTTCCTCTGTTTCCTCTTCCCGTAAATCCAACGCAGACGCATCCGTCACCACGGGTTTCTGCAATGTGCCCTCCTGCTGGACAAGCGGCTGCCACACTTTGAAGTATTTCATAATGGAAATCTGTTGTGTTGTCATCGTACCATTTGCCGTGGTGCGATAGGCAATAATCGGCGCATTCAGCACCATCACCGCAATCAATGCCACACTAACCAGAATCGAGCCGATCATCACCAGACGATCCATCCATTTCAGATGGCTCTTTTTCTTCTTTTGTGTACGCCGTTTCTTCGTCATATCCTTCCCCTTTCCACGCTGTCCTATGGCGATTGCTTACATCTCTGCTACAATGGTAGCGTACTGATTATAAGCTTCTATCGTATGTTGCGGCAACAAACCGCCTTTCTGCATGACTTTTCCAATGGAAATCCGCAGTGCATAATACATGCCCAGATCCAGATTCCGGTCAACTGCCGCACGCAGGACGTGCACGTCAATAAATGACCGTCCCTCTTCTGTCATATCTGCCAGATATACAATTTTCTCCAGCTGTGACATATCTTTTCGTGCAACGGTATGATACCGCACCGCATTCAGAATATTCCCATTTCCCACACGATACTGCTGCTTCAGCAGCTGTGCGCCAGCGATGCCGTGCCAGAGTTTCTTGGAAGCCCATTCTTCCGGTGTGATTGCCATTTCCTCTCCGGCTGCTTTCATCAGTGCTTCCTGCTCTTCTGCTTTCATCTCCTTGCAGATATCATGCACCATACCGGCAAATTCCGCCACATCTTCATTGACATGATAAATGGCTGCCAGCCGTCTGCACTCGCTTGCAACGTGGATAGAATGCTGTAACCGTTCCTCTGAAAGACGCTTCTGTAAAATACTCTGCATTGCCGCTGTGGCATCTGTAATCTTCACTTCCGGCGCAGAGGACATGAATTCTTTTACCTTTTTCAAAGGCGATCCTTTCATTTTCTCACTCCTTTGCTTTTTCGGGATTCCCTCGTTTCCGTCATTGGTACAAGGTATGGAATACAATATATTTTACTACGTTTTCCGGCAAATAGCAAGTGCAATCCTGATTTTTTTTCAGCAATCTCCGAATTTTTGTAGAGGACAACGGCAAAACGTTGCCACAGCAAAGTTGTACTGTGCCATATGCAGAAAGCGTATCGGCTACCTGTGCCAGTTGGTCGGCATCGTCTTGCCATCTGGAAATCACGCCCAGTTCCGCCATGGTCAGAATCTGCTTCCACTGCCGCCACGACTGAAAATGCAACAGCATATCGCTTCCCATCAGCAGCACCCATGTGACATCGGGTTGTTGTGCCCGCAGATGAGAAAGCGTATGCACGGTATAACTGACCGTTTTCTGCTGCAATTCGTAATCACTGACGGAGAATGCCGGATTGGATTCCGTTGCCAGTTGACACATGGCAAGACGGTGCGCCCCATCTGCGACACCCACTGCATCCTGTTTGAATGGCGAAATATAAGTCGGCATAAACAGAACTCGTTCCAGCTGAAACTGCTCCATTGCGATTTCTGCCAAGTGTAAATGCCCATTGTGAATGGGGTTGAAGCTTCCCCCGAATAAACCGATTCGCTGTTTCATTTCAAGTCAATGACCGGATTTTTCGGATTCCGCTTGTACAACACAAACCGATTGCCAATCACCTGTACCACTTCGGATGCGGTTGCTTCTGCCAGTTGTGCAGCTGCTTCCTGTGCGCTCAGCTCTGAATTTTCCAACACGTGCAGTTTAATCATTTCCCGTTTCCGGAGTGCATCTTCCACCTGCTGAATCAGCATTTCTCCGATGCCGTTCTTTCCAACCTGCAAAATGGTTTCATAGCTGCTTGCAATTCCTCTGAGTTTTGCACGCTGTTTACTTGTCAACATAATTTTTTTCTTCCTTTCCCGTTCTGAGATACGCCTGAAAAGCAGCCAATGCCTTTCCCCGATGACTGATTGCATTTTTTTCTGCTTCCGTCATCTGCGCCATCGTCTTTTCTCCGACTACAAAAACCGGATCGTAGCCAAATCCATTTTCACCTTGTGGCGCAGTGCCGATGATGCCCTCACACGCACCGGTGAATGTTTTCTGTTCGCCTGCTTCTGTGATATAACAAATCGAACAGAGAAACCGTGCAGTACGCTTTTCTGTCGGCACACCCTGCATTTTTTCCAATACCAATTGACAACGGTCTGCATCCGTTGCATTTTCTCCGGCAAACCGATGAGAATACACACCCGGTGCTCCATCCAGTGCATCAATTACCAGTCCGCTGTCATCTGCCAATACCGCACAATGTAACGCATCGTGCACCGCCTGCGCTTTCAGGGCGGCATTTTCGGCAAAGGTTGTCCCTGTTTCTGCAACTTCTTCTGTAAAACCAGCTTCTCGCTGAGAACGGACATCCAGTCCGAAAGGTGCCAGAATTTCCCGCATCTCCCGCAGTTTTCCGGCGTTATTCGATGCCAGTACCAATGTCTGCATTACAACCGTTCCTCCTTTTCGAACAGGGCGTTGACGAAATCTTCCGCATGGAATGGCTGCAAATCGTCAATCTTTTCGCCGACACCAATCAACTTCACAGGAATCTGCAATTCGTTCTTGATGGAAACGACAATACCGCCCTTTGCTGTGCCGTCCAGTTTCGTCAGCACAATGCCTGTGATATCTGCCACTTCCTTGAACAGGCGTGCCTGATTGACGGCATTCTGTCCGGTTGTTGCATCCAATACCAGCAAAATTTCCTTATCACAGCCGGCTGCCTTGGTTTCCAGAATCCGATTGATTTTTGCCAGCTCATTCATCAGGTTTTTCTTATTGTGCAACCGTCCGGCAGTGTCACAAATCAACACATCACAATCTCTTGCCTTTGCTGCTTCGATGGCATCATAAACAACCGCCCCCGGATCAGAACCCTCTGTGTGCTTGACCAGATCAACGCCAGCACGGTCTGTCCAGACTTGCAATTGATCAATGGCAGCGGCACGGAATGTATCTGCCGCAGCAACGATTACTTTCTTGCCCTCTTCTTTGAACTGGTGGCACATTTTACCGATGGTGGTGGTTTTTCCTGCACCGTTGACCCCAATTACCATAATAACAGATGGTTTTGTGTTCAACTGAAGGGTCTGGTCTTCTCCCAGCATTTCGCCGATGATTTCCTGAATCAGCCCCATAATCTGCTTCGGGTCTGTGATGCCCCGTTCCTTGACACGCTTCCGCAACTGGTCACAAATTGCAATCGAAGTTTCTGCACCCATATCGCCCATTATCATGGTTTCTTCGAGCTGTTCAAACAAATCCTCATCAATCTTTGTGAAAGCGTTCAGCACCAGCTGCATCTTTGCAATGACAGAATTTTTTGTCTTTCGCAACCCTTCCCGAATCTTCTGGAGGATTCCTTTTTTCTTTTCTTCCAGTTCCGGCTCTTCTGTTTCCGGTTCTTCCGGTTCTGATGCTTCTGGTTCTTGACTTTCTGCTTCTGGTGATTCAGATGTTTCTGTTGTTTCTTCCGTCTCTGTTTCTTGTTCTACTACTTCTTCCGG
>CAYNPC010000011.1:7064-20618 GCA_964399025.1 uncultured Ruminococcus sp.
GGTTCTTTTTCTTCCGGTTTTTCCGCAGTTTCTTCTTTTTCAGTCTCTTCGTCTTCTGCTATTTCTGCTTCCTTGTCTTCTGTTCCGTCCTTTTCGTTTCCATCGTCCTCTTCTTCTACGTCCTCTGTTTCGTTCTCTTCTCCGTCCTCGTCTTCTGTTTCGTTCTCTTCTTCGTCCTCGTCCTCGTCCTCTGTTTCATTGTCTTCCGGCAGCAATTCTTCCTGCGCTGCCTTCGCTGCCAATGCAGCCGCTTCTGCCTGTTCTTCTGCGATCGTCTCTTCTGCCTGTGCACGCCAAGTTTCTGCTTCCTCCTGCCGTGCGGCTTCCCGTTCTGCTAATATCTGTTTCGCAATATCATCCGTTTCTTTTTCCGGCTCCGGCGGTACGATTTCCGCATCCCGTTCCGGTATTTCTGCTTCCTGTTTCCGCTTTTTCCAGCCGAAAAATCCTTTTTTTTCTTTTTCTTTGTCTTTCTTTTTTCCGAACAAGCCCATAGATGAACGTCCTTTCTATCTCTCAGTTTCTGCATCATTTGTCATCGTTCCAGACAACGCTTCCGGCTGCTGCATATGCAACAAACGGGAAATGCCATCCTCCTGCATCGTAACACCATAAAGCGCATCCGCCGCTTCCATCGCCATCCGACGGTGGGTAATCAAAATAAATTGTGTCGTCTGCCGGAAGCGTTGCAAATACTGCACATACCGCCGGACATTCCCCTCATCCAGTGCCGCATCAATTTCATCCATAATGCAAAACGGTGTCGGGCGTTGCTGCAAAATCGCAAAGTAAATCGCAATTGCCACAAACGACTGCTCCCCACCGGAAAGCGCAATCAGATTCTTGATGACCTTTCCCGGCGGCGCAACCCGAATCTCAATGCCGGAATGCAACACATCATCCGGATCGGTCAACTCCAGAGAAGCTTCTCCCCCATCGAACAATTCCCGAAAAATGTCACGGAAAGAGCGATTGATGGCGGCAAACCGTTCCGTAAAAATCCGCTGCATTTCTGCCGTCAGACGGATAATTAAATCTTCCAGCTCCTGTTTTGCCTGCGTCGCATCTTTCATCTGTGCAGATAAGAATTGCCACTGTTCTGATACCGTCTGATATTCTTCAATTGCCCCTACATTGACATGCCCCAGTGCACGGATTTGCCGCCGCAAGGCTTCCAGCTCCTGTTTTGCCTGCAATGGATCCGGTATCGGCTCTGCCAGTTGGCTGGCTTCCGAAAGCGTGACATCGTATTGTTCCCGCATCTGTTGTACAATCCGGTCACGTTGCTGTTCCAGATTGTGCTGTTGCGTTTCCAACTGTGCAACCGCAGCGGCTGCCCGTTCTTTTGCGGCACTCCATTCCCGAATCCCATCCTGCATCTGCCGGATTTTCTGTTCTTGCTCCGTATGCACACGTTGCAATTGGTCAATGGTCTGCCGATCCTGTGTCATCTGTGCCTTGCACGCTGTCAGCTGTTCCTGCAAGGTCTTCTCTCGCTGTTGCAGCTGCACACATTGTGCCTGACAATCTTTTTCTTCCTGACACAGCTGCGCTTTCTGCTGCTGATACGTCTCCAGACGGGCGTTCTGTTCTGCAAGATACTGCTGTTTGCTGGTCACTGCCTGCTCCAATTTGGCAGCGGCAATCTGCCGTTCTGTCAAGGCAGCTGTCGCCTGCGCCTGTTCCGCAGCAAGTGCCTCTTGTTCCTGTTTTGCCTGTTGCTGTGCCGTCTGTGCAGCGGTCAAAGCCGTCTGTGCGGTTTCCCACGCTGCTTTTGCAACGGCATGTTGCTGCTGCAAGTCGGCAATCTGTGCTGCCAGTGCCTGATGCTGCTTCTGCCGTTCTGTCAATTGTGTCTGCATCTGTGCCAGTTGTTTTTTCGCCGTCTCTGCGTTGGCAACTGCAAGCAGCTGTTCCGCATGGGCAGCGTGTAATTGATTCTGTAACTGTGTCACCTGCTGCGTCTGCTGTGCACAGGTCGCTTTCTGTGCTTCCCACGCTGCGCTATCCTGCCGGACAGCTTCTTGCAAATCTGTCATTTTCTGCTGCAAGGCAAGCAATTCATTTTTTCGGGACAGCACACCGCTCCGTTTCTGAGAAGAACCACCCGTAAAAGAACCACCGGCATTGATCACCTGTCCATCCAGCGTGACAATCCGGAACCGATAGCCATATCGCTTCGCCAGCTCGGTTGCTGTGTCCAGATTTTCTGCAATGACAATCCGTCCCAGCAAAGACTGTATGATATTTTTGAATTTCGCATCGTATTGCACCAGTTCACTGGCAAGTCCGATTACGGTTTTCTCCTGTAAAACAGCTTGTTCTTTCAGCTGTTGTCCCTGAATCGAAGTCAACGGCAAAAATGTGGCTCTTCCTGCTCTTCTGGCTGCCAGATAACGAATCCAATCTTTTGCAGCCGTTTCGTCTGCTACGACAATGTGCTGCATTGCACCGCCCAACGCTGTTTCAATGGCAAGGCTATAACGGGATTCTGTTGTCACCAACTGCGAAACAGTCCCATAAACGCCATGCGGTTTTCCCTTTTCCGCCTGCAATACGGCTTTGACACTGCCAGCATACCCTTCCATGTTATGTTCCATTTCCTGCAACATCTGGTGCCGTTGTGTCGTTGTCTGCAATTGTACCTGCCGCTGTGCACGATTGACCTGCATTTGTTCCAGCAACGCTTGCGCTGCTGTCTGCTGCTTCTGCGCTGCTTCCAACGCCACACGCACCGCTGTTTCCGCTGCCGCCGTCTCCTGTACAGTCGATTCTGCCGCTGTTACAGCAGAGACTGCCGCCTGTTGCTGTTGTTGCAGGGCAGCCGCCTGTGCGGATTGCGAAACCGTCTGTGCCTGTAGCGTCTCAATCTGTGCTGCAAGGGATTCTGTCTTTGCGAATTGTGTATTCTGTGTTCCATAACCAGCTTGCAAGGTTTGCTCTGCCGTCTGCAATGCCTGTGCCAGTTGGGATGCTTTTTCTGAAAAAGCCAACCGGATGGCTTCTTGCGCCTGACACGCTGCAAGGGCTTCTGCCTGCTGTTGCTGCAACGCTTCCAGTTCTGCTTGTTGCGAAGCCAACTGTGCTGTTGCTTCCTGTGCTGCCGCATCGGCATCCGTTTTCTGCTGTGCCAGCTGGGTCAACCGCTGTGCGGTGTGTTGCTGTTCGTTGGTGCAAACCGCAATATCCGCCTGTGTCTGTGCTGTGGTTTCCTCTGCTTTCTGCACCTGTTCCCGTAAGGTCTGGATTTTTACTGTTGTCTGCTGCATCTGGCGATACTGTTCCTGCAAGGCTTTGTCAGCCTGTTCCAGATCCAGCACAGCATTCTGATAATTTGCCCTTGCCTGTAACAGGTTGTCCCGTAGTGCCAGTTTTTCCTGTTCCAGTCCGGTCATCTGCTGCATCCAGAGGGAAATCTCCAGCTTTTTCTGCTGTTCCGACAATTTCAAAAATTGCTTTGCCACTTCTGCCTGTTGCCGGAGCGGTTCGACTCTGCCCTCCAGTGTGGCAGCAATGTCCTGCAACCGCACAAGATTTTCCTGTGCCGCCTGCAAATTCCGTTCCGCTTCTTCTCGCTTATAACGAAACTTCGAGACACCAGTCGCTTCTTCAAACAATTCCCGACGGTCGGTGCTACGGGCACTGACAATCTCTGCAATGCGCCCTTGTCCGATAATGGCGTAGCCATCCCGTCCCATGCCCGTATCCATGAGCAATTCCTGTACATCTTTCAGACGGACATTTTTGCCGTTGATCTGATAGACACTTTCTCCACTGCGATAGAGTTTTCTGGTAATGACAACGGTTTCGCCGTAAGTATCTCCCAATAGCCCACTCTGGTTGTCCAGTTGAATGGTGACGGCTGCAAAGCCAGCCGGACGGCGTTTTTTTGTACCGGAAAAAATCACATCTTCCATCCGGTTGCCACGCAGCAATTTTGTAGACTGTTCTCCCAGAACCCAGCGGATTGCATCCCCGATGTTGCTTTTACCACTGCCGTTCGGTCCGACGACTGCGGTCAGCCCTTTGTCAAATTCCAGTTTCACCCGATCCGGAAAGGATTTAAAGCCTTGCAGTTCCAGCGATTTGAAAAACATGATATTGATCCTCTCCGATCCGCAGCCATCCTGCTGGAAGGTCTGCTGTTTCTGTAATATGCAGCTGTACGCCGTGTGCCCGACAAGCGGCACGGTTGCTGCCATGATGTCCGGCAACCCGACTGCTCCAGCCCTTTGCCGTCTGTACCTGCCAATCTGTCTCCTGCGGATGCCGCTGAATCTGTTGTTGCAGACAGCGCAAACAGAGACGGGATTCTACCAGCTCCCGAAATGCCGGATGATAGAAACCGGCAATCGCTTCTGATTGGAGTGTCTCCTCTGCGTGTAAGCCACAGCGAATCACATTGACCCCTGCTGCATCACAAGCACAAAGAGCATCTGCACAAAAATCCAGTACCGTTTCCATTGAATACAGCGAAAAACTGCCATCCTGCACCCATTCCGCCAATTCTGTACCTGACAGCACAGAGAGCGGATAAATGCGCATGGTGTCCGGCTGCAAGGCAAGCAACGCCTGTAGCGTGGCAGATTCCATTTCGATGGTGCTGCCATATAAGCCCACCATCATTTGCAGTCCCAGAGAAAAGCCATCCGCTTTGATTTGCTGTGCGGCTGTCCGCACGTCCTGTGCAGTGTGTCCTCTGCGATTCTGTTCCAGTACAGAATCTACCATACTCTGTGCCCCCAACTCAATCGCTGTTACATGATATCGTTGCAGGCGTGCCAGAATTGCCGGTGTGATGGCATCCGGTCGGGTCGAAATCCGGATGCCGGAGACAGCACTACATTCCACAAACGGCTGCACAGCTTCTAACAATACCGTTTGCTGTGCTTCGGGAATGGCAGTAAAACTACCACCGAAAAAAGCAATCTCTAACGTCTGTGGTCGGTTGGGGTTGGTCACAGCTGCCTGACAGATTTGCTGTACCTGTTCCACGGTCGGCACAGTCTGCGCTGCGCTGATTTTCCGCTGATCGCAGAAGCTGCAACGATGCGGACAACCAGCATGTGGCACAAAAATCGCAATGTTGCCGTGTGCCTTATTTTTCATAACCCATCAAGCGCAGTGCCTCTTTGGCTGCCATCTGTTCTGCGGCTTTTTTGCTTCTGCCATTTCCGACCCCGATCACATTGGAGTTGAGGCAGACTTCCACCTGAAATGCTTTCGCATGGTCAGGACCGCTTTCTGATACCAGCACGTATTCTACTTTTTCCTCCGGATTCTTCTGAATCACTTCCTGTAATGCTGTCTTGTAATCCCGGAATCCGAGCGATTCCCGCTGTTCCAGATTTTTCGGAATAAAGCGCAGAATGTGCTTTTCTGCTGCTTCCATGCCACCATCCAGATAAATCGCAGCGATGACGGCTTCAAAGGCATCCGCCAGAATGGAAGAGCGTGTTCTGCCGCCGGTGTGTTCCTCACCCTTCCCCAGCAACAGATATTCTCCCAGATGAATCTCCTGTGCAAAGACGTGCAATGCCTTTTCGCAGACAAGAGAAGCCCGCAATTTTGTCAGTTCTCCTTCCGGCAACTCCGGAAAATGATAGAACAGATAAGAAGATACCACGATGGAAAGCACACTGTCTCCCAGAAATTCCAGCCGCTCATTGCTGCAACGGCATTTTTTCTTCTCATTGGCATAGGAGGAATGTGACAGTGCCTCCGTCAGCAAATCCCGATTTTTGAAATGATACCGAATTTGCGCTTCAAACTGTTCCAGCTGCAAGTGTTCCATATATGTGCCCAATCCTTTCTGTTTCTGATTCATACGATTTTGCAACCCACATCAGGCAAGTGCCTGCACGTGCATTGCCTGTTCCATAGCGGAGATCATATCTCCAGCCACACAGTTTCTTGCCTGTCGGATGGCGTTGAAAAATGCAGTTGCATCCGAACTGCCATGTGCCTTTACCACGGGCTTCTGTACGCCCAGCATCATCGCACCACCCACGGCTTTATAGTCCATTTTTTTCGTCAATGCCTTGATTTTCGGCAACACCAGCATGGCGGATAATTTTCCTCTTGTACCGGCAAAAATATTTTGCTTCAACTGATTCGCCATGAATTTGCCCATACCCTCATAGAGTTTCAACGCAATGTTGCCTGTAAAACCGTCGGCAACGACAACGTCTGCTACACCGTTCGGCAACTCTCTCGCTTCGATGTTGCCACAGAAATGAATCGGTGTCTGTTCCAGCAGACGATACGCTTCCAGTTCCAAGTCTCTTCCCTTTGTTTCCTCTGCGCCGACGTTCAGCAATCTGACTCTCGGCTTCTGAATGCCCATGACCCGTTCCATATATGCACTGCCCATAATGGCAAACTGCACTAACATCTCCGGTCGGCAGTCATTGTTTGCACCGGCATCCAGCAGCATAAACGGATTGGCGGCAGTCGGCAGAATCGGCGCAAGGGCTGCTCGCTTTACGCCACGGATTCGCTTGACCAGAAACGTCGCACCCATCAACAATGCGCCTGTGCTGCCGGCAGAGACAAACGCATCCCCACTGCCGGCATGCAGCGCACGCATTCCAACCGCCATTGAAGTATCGGCGTGTTGCTTCAACAATGTGCTCGGTTCTTCGTGAATGTCAAAAACAGCCGGTGCCTGTAAAATCTGCAAGCCATCCAAGGACAAGCCGTTCTCCTTGGCACAACGCTGAATGGTGGTTTCTTCGCCGACTAACGTAACCGTCACATCCAATTCCTGTACAGCACGCACAGCACCCTTGATTACTTCCAGCGGTGCATTGTCTCCGCCAAAGGCATCTATCAAAATATTCATCTGTTCTCCCCCTTGGTCGTTTCTTCTTGCTGTAAGTAGGTTTCCAGTGCAGCCAAAGAACGGTCTGCATATGCCTGATACTTCTCTTTCTTGTCCCGAATCCGTTCCGGCAACTCCGGCAGAATGCCCATATTGCAGCCCATCGGCTGGAACTGTGTGACGGTTTCGTCACTGATATACGCTGCCAATGCGCCCATCATGGTTTCTCTCGGCAGAATCAACGGTGGCAGCCCCTGTATCCGGCGTGCCAGATTCTGTCCGGCTAAAATACCGCTGGCAGCGGACTCAATATAGCCCTCCACACCGGTCATCTGTCCGGCAAAAAAGCAATTCGGATTGCGACGCAACGCATAATCTGCACCCAACAGACGTGGACTGTCCAGAAAAGAGTTTCGATGCATTACGCCATATCGTACAAACTCCGCCTGCTCCAGACCGGGAATCATCGAGAACACACGTTTCTGTTCCCCGAATTTCAGATTGGTCTGAAAGCCCACCAGATTGTACAGCGTGCCTTCCTGATTTTCTTTCCGCAGCTGCACCACGGCATAAGGTCGCCGTCCGGTGTGCGGATCGGTCAATCCAACCGGCTTCAATGGTCCGAATCGCATCGTGTCCTTGCCACGGGATGCCAGCACTTCAATCGGCATACAGCCCTCATAAACCCGGAAGAACTGTTTATCGCAGTCGTGCAGCTCTGCCCGTTCCGCTGAAATCAATGCTTCGTAAAACGCTTCATATGTCTCCTGATCCATCGGACAGTTGACATAATCTGCGGTTCCTCTGCCGTATCGGGCAGCAAAGAAAATTTTCTCCGTATCCAGACTGTCATATTTGACAATCGGCGCAGCCGCATCAAAAAAGCGAAGCCGTTCTCCACAGAGCTGTTCTATCTCTTCTGCCAGTGTGCCCTCTGTCAACGGACCGGTGGCAACAATGACGTTTCCGTCCGGAATGTGCTGCACCGTTTTCGTTTCCAGATGAATCAAGGGATGAGATCGAATCTTCTCTGTGACCAGATCGGAAAACGCATTCCGATCCACTGCCAATGCGCCACCTGCTGCAACCGCAGTTGCTCTTGCGCAGGGAATCAACAGAGAACCCAACCGTTCCATCTCCGCTTTCAACAAGCCTGCTGCTGATGCCAGTCGATCCGCTTTCAACGAATTGGAACAGACCAGCTCTGCCAGACCATTCCGGTGATGTGCCGGACTGTACTGGACGGGTTTCATCTCATAAAGGGTTACGGGAATGCCAGCATTGGCAAGTTGCCATGCTGCTTCGCAGCCAGCCAATCCGCCACCAATTACAGTAACTGTTTCTTGTCCTGTCATGCTTTTCCTCCATCCGTCAGATTTTTTTCAAATCCGCAGTCTGGCTTTTCACAGACCAACTTGCCCGATTTGCCACCCTTTTGGAACAGGGTTGCACCGCACTTCGGACATGTCTCTGCGACAGGCACATTCCACGTCATGAAATTGCACGCCGGAAACTGGCTGCAACCATAAAAGCTTCTGCCACGCTTTGACTTTTTCAGCACCATCTTCCCACCACAAAGCGGACAGGTGCCCGGCATTTCCTGCACGATTTTTCGGGTGTTCTTACAATCCGGAAAACCGGAACATGCCAGAAACCGACCGTACCGACCGATTTTAATGACCATCGGTTTGCCGCACTGCTCACAGATTTCATCTGTTTCCTCATCTGGCACTTTTACCCGTTTGCCTTCCATTTTTTCTTCCGCTGTTTTCAACGTCTGTGAGAAATCTGCATAGAAATTCCCCAACGACTGCACCCAATCCTGCTCGCCACGTTCCACATTATCCAGATCCTCTTCCATCTTGGCTGTAAACTTGACATCTACAATATTCTGGAAGTGCTCTTTCATGAGTTCCGTGACCACTTCTCCCAGCACAGTCGGCTTGAGTTGTTTGCCCTCTCGCTCTACATAATTTCGGGACGTAATGGTTGTGATGGTCGGCGCATACGTGCTCGGACGACCGATGCCGTATTCTTCCATTGCCTTAATCAAAGAAGCTTCCGAATAACGAGTCGGTGGCTGTGTAAAGTGCTGATTGCCGTCCAGCGCACGCAACTTCAACGGATCGCCTGTCTGCATCTCCGGCAGATTCTTATTTTCAGACTTGTCTTTTTCTCCCTTGGCATCTCTGGTTTCCTCATACAGTACGGTAAAGCCGTCAAATTTCACACTGGAACCGCTTGCTTTGAACAGGCAGTTATCTGCTGCAATCTCCACGGAAACCGTATCCATCAGCGCATCTGCCATCTGACTGGCAATGAACCGCTCCCAGATCAACCGATACAGCTTATACTGGTCACTGGTCAGGCTGTTTTTCACCTGCTCCGGTGTCAGCTCTGCCATAGAAGGACGGATTGCTTCATGCGCATCCTGCGCATTTTTCTTTGTCTTATAAACACGAGGCGTTTCTGGCAGATAGGTTTCCCCATACGCAGAAAGAATATAATCGGCAGCTGCCTTTTTTGCTTCGTCCGAAATGCGCAAGCTATCCGTACGCATATAGGTAATCAGACCAACTGCGCCCATGCCCTCAATTTCAACCCCTTCATACAGTTCCTGTGCTACTTTCATTGTCCGTTTGGATTGAAAGCTCAGACGATAGGATGCTTCCTGCTGTAAGGTGGAGGTGATGAACGGTGCAGCCGGATGTTTCTTCGTGACACGTTTCCGCACACTCTTCACAGAAAACGGCGCTTCCTGTAGCCGTGCGACGATGGCATCTGCCTGCTCCTTGCTGGTAATTTCCGTCTTGTCTACCTTTTTGCCATCCACTGTGGCAAGCTTTGCAGAGAATATTTTTCGGGATGCCTGAACAGAAAATTTTGCATCAATGCTCCAGTATTCCTGTGGCTGGAAAACACGAATTTCATTTTCCCGATCTACCACCAACCGCACAGCAACAGACTGTACTCTACCGGCAGACAAGCCACGCCGGACTTTCCGCCAAAGGAATGGGCTGAGCTGATAGCCGACAATCCGATCCAACACCCGTCTTGCCTGCTGTGCATTGACGAGATTGATATCAATCTGATGCGGATTTGCCATGCCTGCCTGTACGCCGCTTTTCGTAATTTCATTGAAAGCGACCCGATTGTTTTCCTGCATATCCAAATGCAGCATCTGCGCAATATGCCAAGAAATGGCTTCCCCTTCTCGGTCAGGGTCGGTCGCAAGATAAATCTTATCACACTTTGCTGCATGTGTTTTCAGTTGTTTGATGACATCCTCTTTGCCTTTCATATCGACATACTGCGGTTGGAAATCGTGTTCAATCTCCACGCCGAATTTCGATTTTGGTAAATCCCGTACATGTCCCATCGAGGCAATGACATCAAAATCTTTCCCCAGATATTTCTGAATGGTTTTCGCCTTTGCCGGCGACTCTACAATCACCAAATTTGACATATTCTTTTCTCCTGTTTCTCCTTACAGTATGCCGTAGTACTGCCCGGGCAGGCGTTCAATCAGCTGCGCAACGATTAGCTCTGTCAACGCTGCTGCGACATCTTCCAGATCTCCCTGTAGCTTCTGCACAATTTCGTTAATCTGCATCGGCGATTGTTGTTCCAGAAGCAACGCCATAATTTGTTTGGGTAAGTCCTCCAGTGTTTCCAACATACTGTGGTCAACGGTCGCTACCGGTTGTGTTTCGACTGCTTGTATGGATGGTTCTGTCCGTTTCTTTTCGGATTTTTCTTTCTTTTTCTTTCGTGGTTTGGCTGGTTTCGGCACCGTTGATTTGTTCTGCTGCTGTAAAACATCTTCAATCGGAAACGGCTCCAGCTCTTGATTGCCATTATGACAATATGTGTCCAGAATATCTTCCGGCGCAAACACCGGAATCGCACCTGCACGCAGGTATTTTACCACACCTGCATACTGTTTGTCAAATATGTCCGCTGGTGGGATACAGAAAACAGGCTTTCCCTGTTCCATTGCCATCTCCGCCGTAATCAAAGCACCACTGCCAACCGGTGCTTGTATGACAAGCGTACCGCTGCTCACGCCGGACAGAATCCGGTTCCGCATCGGAAAATTCCAATTCTTCGGTTCTGTTCCGGGTAAAAATTCTGACAACATCAGTCCTTTTTTCCGGAGCACTTTT
Organism: uncultured Ruminococcus sp.; assembly: GCA_964399025.1. Taxonomy (GTDB): domain Bacteria; phylum Bacillota; class Clostridia; order Oscillospirales; family Ruminococcaceae; genus Ruminococcus_C. The sequence goes on from CAYNPC010000011.1 coordinate 18,054, forward strand.
TTCGCCGGTGCATTTTCTTTCGGATAGGGGACATCCAGACCACATCCCATTACTGCCACGGTTTCTTTTCCGGAAGCCAGTGCTGCCCGATGTGCAATCGAATCCATGCCAATCGCAAAGCCACTGACAAGCAGTAAGCCACTCTTCGCCAGACAACGACAGAGGACATCCCCTGTATTTTTACTGTAATCGCTTGGTTTTCGTGTGCCGACTACCGTCAACGCCGGATAATCCCGCAACAGGCTCAGCCGTCCTTGATAGAACAGTACGCATGGCGGATTATAAATATGCCGCAACTGTGCCGGATAGTCCGGCTCATCAAAACACACAATTGAAATTTCTTTCTTTTCACAGACCTGCATCATTTCTGATGCCTGTTCCAACGTCACATTGCGAACGCCACGCTTTTCCCGTTCATTCAAACCAGTCAACGTGTCTTTCGTCCGCAATTCCGTATACAATTCCTCCGGCGTGTCACAGTGCTCCATAAGCTTCCACAATTTGTGATTGCCTGCACCGAGCACCATCAGCAACCAGAGCCAATACACTGTCATTTCCAAATTCGTTTCCTCATCTCGGTTTCGTCATTTCCCACATCATAATACCAGCTGCCATCGCAGCGTTCAAGGATTCCATATAGCCTTTCATCGGGATGGTGATGCGTCGGTCACATTGTTGTACCACTTCCGGCGGCAGACCGTTTCCCTCATTGCCAATCCAGACCGCACAACCGTCCCCAAGCATACCGGCACTGACCGGCTCGGCATCTGCCTGCACCACAGAAGCAAAACTGGAAATCCCTGCTGTGTGCAGCGTTTCCAACACGGTTTCTGCATCGGGCATCTGCATAACATGCACATGAAACAGTGCACCCATTGTTGCTCGTACCACCTTCGGGCTGTAGATGTCACAGGACTGGCAACAAATCACACCATAAACGCCCATCGCAGCGGCTGTCCGGAGCAGCATCCCCATATTGCCGGGATCCTGTAACTGATACAACACGACGTAGGTCTGTTGTGGCATCATCGGAAACGTAGCAGACGGCATCGAACAGATGGCAAATACACCCTGCGGATGTTCTGTCTCTGCCAGCTCCATAGCAAGTTCATTTGAAATAAGCAGCAGCTTTGTTTCTCTCAAATCAGCCGCCATGCAGCGCAATTCTTCCTGATATCGCTCCCACGCTTCTTCTGTCAGGAAAAGATGGGTCAACTTTCGGGAAAACGTCATCGCATCCCGTACCAGCCGGTATCCCTCCAGTACAAACTGCTGTGTTTGTGTCCGTGCTTTTCGGGAACGCAATAATTTCCGATACAGTCGAATTGACGGGTTCTCTTTTGCAGTAATCGCAATCATACGGGACTCCATCTCGTTCACCTCCTGAATATATAACAAAACACGCCCCGTTTTTTGAAAAACCGGAGCGTGTTCGCAGCTTGCAATTAAAGCGCAGCCTTTGCCTTTTCTACAATAGCAGCGAAACCTGCTGCATCGGTGATCGCAATCTCAGACAGCATCTTCCGATTCAGTGTGATGCCAGCCTTCTTGCAGCCGTTCATAAATGTAGAATAATTGATGCCATTCAGCTTGCAGGCAGCAGAGATTCTGGTAATCCAGAGCTGACGGAATTCTCTCTTCTTCTGCTTTCTGCCAACGTAAGCATAGTTGCCAGACTTCATGACAGCCTGTTTTGCCATCTTGAAGTGCTTGCTCTTTGCGCCAAAGTAGCCCTTTGCCAGCTTCAGCGTCTTGTTTCTTCTTTTGCGTGTCATCATCGCACCTTTTATACGTGCCATTTGCTTCTACCTCCGATATATAAATGATCCTAAACTTCCAACTCTGTCACACCGGTTACGGTGTCCTGCTTCTTAGAGATACGGCAGGAGCTTCTTCAGTGCCGGTGCATTGGTTGCATCAGCAACACCAGCGGTACGAGCGATTCTCTTCCGCTTGGTATCCTTCTGGGTCAGTCTGTGTCTCTTATTGGTCTTCTGATACTTTACCTTACCATTTGCAGTCATCTTGAACCGCTTCTTCGCACCAGAATGCGTCTTTGTCTTAATCTTTGCCATTGCGAGTTCCTCCTCTTACTTGGATGCCTTCGGTGAAATGAACATGACCATGCTACGGCCTTCCATTTTTGCAGGCTTTTCAACGGTACCAACCGCTGCACACGCTTCCTTAAAGCGGTTCAGCAGTTCTTCTCCGAGCTGCGGATGGGCAATTGCACGCTTACGGAACCGAACGGAAACCTTCAGCTTATCGCCGCCTTCCAGAAACTTCTTCGCCTGATTTACTTTTGTTTCAAAGTCATGGGTATCAATTGCAGAAAACATCCGAATTTCCTTAATGGAAACCACTTTCTGATTTTTTCTGGCTTCTTTCTCCCGCTTCTGCTGTTCAAAGCAATACTTGCCGTAATCCATAATGCGGCAGACCGGCGGGGTTGCCTGCGGTGCGATTTTTACAAGATCGAGATCCTGTTCGTATGCAAGCTTCTGTGCGTCCCGTGCGGACATTGTTCCAAGCTTTGTCCCATTCTGATCAATGACCAGGATTTCT
>CAYNPC010000012.1:0-19350 GCA_964399025.1 uncultured Ruminococcus sp.
TACACAGTTGGATGCGACAAAAACGGCAAGAAGTAGAGGATTGGGAGACAGTTCTGGTGGAAAAGACAAGTACACCAGAAGAAAGCACTGTGCTGGCTGCTTTGATGCAGCTCCCAGAGAAATATAAAACCGTTCTGTATTTGTACTACTACGAATCTTACTCGTGTAAGGAGATTGCAAGTGCAATGCAGAAAAAAGAGACAACCGTTCGTTCTCTGTTGAAACGAGGGCGAGAGGCATTACAAAAAAAGATGGGGGGTGACGGTTATGCAGCAGCAGGATTGGAAAAAAGCATGGGATTGTCTGAATCCAGATGAAGAAGCAAAACAACGGATGCAACAGGCGATTCTACAGAAGTTGCAGGAAACGGCAAATGCGCCGGAAAAATCTGTTCCAAAGCAAAAACAGTTCTGGAACGGCTTTTCCCAGAGCGTCTTTGTACGGGCAGCTGCGCTTTGTTGTGCTGCCGTTACAATGGCAGTTGCAGGATTGCACCTGTTCCAGAATGGGCAACAGCAGGAAAAATGGGTATCGCCTGATACCGTGACACCGTCACAGACGGTATCGACCACGGAAACGACACCCGTTTCTACGACCACGCCGGTAGAAAATGCGGTCATTGCCACTGGGACACAGACCGTGGCACAGACGGGCATCACAACACAGACTATGACGGAAACGGCATCCGCTACCGAATCTGTCACAGCATCCGCAGTGGAGACGACACCTGTGGAATGGGATATAGAAGAAGAGACAGTGGAAACCGAACCTGCAACGTCGTCTGTTGCAGACCCCGTACAGACAGCCGTTCCGGTTGCAACAACGACCGGAGCGGAAACGGCGGTGACGGTTCTGACCACAGAACCACCTGCCTTGACAGAAACCGTGACCGAAACGACGGAGACGCTCCGTGCCGTTGCGATTTACGGCTCTCTGTACGATTATCAGTATACACGCTGGAACGGCGTGCGGTATCAGACAGATTATCAGACCATCCCTTATGAAGCACTGGGAGATCTGGCAGGTTTTTCTGTTGCAAGACGGGAAGACAGTGATCAGCTGTATACCATTTCTGTTTATCCGTTGAAGGATGTCCCGATAGAGGAGTGTATTGCGGTGCAATACGCAGGGGATACGGAATATTTTTACTTTTATGCAATTTCCTGAGAAAAATTTTTGGATAAGGAGCGTTTGATGAAGATGAGTGTACCCAATTGGATCACGGTTACCGTTCGATCTCCCAAACCGGTCAGCGAATCTTACATGGGAAATCTGATGCGTGTGGAACAACCGCAACAGCAGTGTGCCTATTATCCACAATATCAACAGGCAGCGTTTGATTTGCAGTGCCATCGGGAGAGTAGTTGTCGGTATCGTTTTTCGTTTGCCGATGCAAAGTGGAGTAAAAAAGTGATATTGGAGTTCTGTAGTATGTTGCTACAGTGTCCAGAAGTGGAAAGTGTCTTGCTGGGACAGCAGGAAAATGGGATGGCAGTGGAATCCGTTGCTGCACCGTCTCTGACACTCTGGCAGAATATGCGGGAACGACTGCACCAGTATCGGTTGCTGCACAGCGCAAGATAACAATCGCAATGCGCAATGTAGGAAGAGAATAAGAATCATGTCATTTTTTTGATGTGGTTCTTATTTTTTTATTTTTGAAAAGAAAAGCATTTCATGTCAGAAAAAATATTTCCACGCTTATCCGTCTAAAATATGATGTGAAAAGCAGGTGAAAATTTCGGAAAAGCTTGACATGGTTCATCTACTTTGCTATAATGTATATGATATTTTGAAATAACCGACGGGTGGTGAAAACCGTATGGCAGATCCCCATACAAGAAAAAATGGGAATCGGGATCAATATCGTGGTATTTTCTCATTTTTTTCAACAGGTATTCTGGTGGCAGCAGTGACTGGCTGCTTTGCCCTGTTGTGGTATCACGAATACAGCAGTGCGTTGTTGCTGCCGTTTTATCGGCGTGGCAACTGGGTTGTCATTTTGTTATATGCCGTGTGGATGCTGGTGTTTGGAAAGGCGTTCGGCGGCTTGCGGGTCGGCTATCTCAAACGCAGCGATTTGTTTTATAGTCAGATGCTGTCGCTTTGTTGTGTGAATCTGGTCAACTATTTGCAGATTAGCTTGATCAGCCGTCATTTTGTCCGATGTCTGCCGATGATCGGGTTGCTGGGTGTGGATCTGGTGATTCTGTTGTTGTGGATTGTGCTTTGCAATCTGGTTTATTTTCGGATTTATCCACCACGTAGACTGATTATCGTCTATGGGGACAAAGCGGCTGGGGAACTGGTGCTGAAAATGAGTCAACGTGTGGAAAAGTATATGATTTGCGCTTCCATTGACATTCAACAGGATACCGAGACGATTCTGAAAACGATTTCAGAATATGAGGGGGTCATTCTCTGTGATGTCCCCGGACAGTTGCGGAATGATTTGCTGAAATATTGCTTTTCGCAGCAGCTGCGCACCTATGTTGTCCCGAAGATATCGGATATCATGATTCGGGGCGGCGAGGATATCCGGCTATTTGATACGCCGTTGTTGCTCTGTCGGAACAGTGGCTTGCGGATTGAGCAACGGTTTCTGAAACGATTGCTGGATTTGTGTTTTGTGTTGGTGTTGGTATTGCCGGCACTGCTTCTCAGTGGGGTTGTGTTTGTTGCCATCAAACTGGATGACCATGGCCCCGTGCTCTATCGGCAGGAGCGACTCACGTATCACGGCAAGAAGTTCTATGTCTACAAATTCCGGAGCATGATCTGTGATGCGGAAGCAGCTGGTGGGCCACAGCTGGCAAAAACAGAGGATGCCCGTGTGACACGAGTCGGAAAATGGTTGCGGAAATGTCGGCTGGATGAAATTCCACAGCTCTGGAACATCTTCAAGGGAGAAATGTCCGTGGTTGGGCCCCGTCCGGAACGACCGGAGCTGGCGGCAGAATATGAGAAACAGATGCCGGAATTTTCCTTCCGTTTGCAGGTCAAAGCCGGTCTGACCGGCTATGCACAAGTTGTCGGACTGTATGACACAACCCCTTATGACAAGTTGAAAATGGATCTGATGTATATTGAAAATTATTCGTTGCTGCTGGACTTACAGATTTTGTTGATGACAGTAAAAACGGCACTCTTTCCGAGTGCTTCCAACGAAACGCTGCACGAGCAGACACACATACCGGTGCAGATTCACACAGTTCCGCCATCGGAAGAAGATGCAAAAGATGCAAAGGATGCAGAGAATGCGGAAAATGCAGAGAATGCAGAAGAAGATGCGGAAGAAAAAAAGGAGACGTCACTATGAATTTGACTGCTGTCATCATGGCAGGTGGACGGGGCGAGCGATTCTGGCCTCGTAGCCGCACGGATAAGCCAAAGCAATTTCTGTCGTTAACGGCAGACAAGGAGACGATGCTGCAAAAAACAGTCAATCGCTTGCGACCACTGTTGGATTTGTCAGATATTTATATTGTTACCAATCAACGGTATCAGGCATTGGTACAGGAACAGTTGCCGGATTTGCCGCCAGAAAATATTCTGCTGGAACCGTGTAGCCGGAACACAGCTCCCTGTATTGCGATGGCTGCGGCAATCATTCAGAAAAAATATGCAGATGCTATGATGCTGGTGCTGCCGTCCGATCACCTGATTCGTTACGAGTCGCTCTATCTTGACACCTTGCGACAGGCGATTTCAGTTGCAGAAGTCGGCAGACGACTGGTGACCATTGGCATTCCGCCGACGTATCCGGAGACGGGATACGGCTATATCCGGTTTGCGAACAGTGAGACACCGGGTGTGTACAATGTGGAGAAATTTGTGGAAAAGCCGGATCTGGACACGGCAAAAGAATATCTGGCTTCCCACTGTTATCTGTGGAATAGTGGCATGTTTGTCTGGAAAATCAGCACCATTCAGTATAATCTGGAAACATTCCTGCCGTCGGTTTTCACCGGTTCACAGGAAATTGCAGCATCGTATGGAACGGATGCGTTCGAGGCGCAGCTGGAGCAGGTGTATGCAGAGATGCCGAGTGAATCCATTGACTACGGCATTATGGAAAAGGCGGATCAGATTTTCACCATTCCGGGCAGCTTTGGCTGGGATGATGTGGGAAACTGGCGTGCGATTGAGCGCATCAATAAAACAAATGAATATGGCAATTATATTGAGGGCGATGTCATCACCGTCAACACCCAGCGCAGCACCATCTGCGGACAGCAAAACAAGTTGATTGCTGCGGTTGGTGTGGAAGATTTGATTGTGATTGATACCGAGGATGCGATGTTGATTTGTGCAAAAGACAGTACGCAGGATGTAAAAACGGTGATACAGAATCTGAAAATCTGTAACCGGGATGCACTGCTTTGAAAATAAAAAAATGAGGAGCATATTCATGGGAAAAAATGCGTTGATTACCGGCATTACCGGTCAGGATGGTTCTTATCTGGCGGAATTGCTGTTGGAAAAGGGATATACTGTATATGGTCTGATGCGGCGGAAGAGTGTTGTGGATTATGGCAACGTTGCCCACATTCGGGAGAAGATTCATTTTCTCTACGCCGACATGACAGATGAAATGTCTCTGATTCGTGCGATGCAAATTTCGCAGGCGGATGAGGTGTACAATCTGGCAGCACAGTCTTTTGTGGCAACCAGCTGGGAACAGCCGTTGGCAACCGCAGAAATTGATGCCATTGGTGTCACGAAGATGCTGGAAGCAATTCGTGTCGTGAAGCCATCTTGTCGGTTCTATCAGGCATCGACTTCGGAGATGTTCGGTCTGGTGCAGGAAATGCCGCAGACGGAAACGACACCGTTTTATCCGAGAAGTCCGTATGGCGTTGCAAAACTCTATGGGCACTGGATTACAAAGAATTATCGGGAGAGCTATCATCTGTTTGCCTGCTCCGGCATTCTGTTCAATCACGAATCGGAACGGCGTGGGCTGGAGTTTGTCACCCGTAAAATCACCACAGCCGCAGCCAGAATTTCGCTGGGCTTACAGGATGTGGTAGAACTGGGCAATCTTGATGCAAAGCGGGACTGGGGACACTCCAAGGATTATGTCAACGCAATGTGGCTGATGCTCCAGCAGGACGAACCGGACGATTACGTGGTGGCAACCAATGAAACCCGCACGGTACGGGAATTTGTTGAAATTGCCTTTGCCCATGTCGGGATTTCGATTGTATGGCAGGGCAGCGGCGTGGATGAAATCGGCGTAGACAGCAAGACGGGGAAGACGGTTGTGAAAATCAATCCGCAGTTCTTCCGTCCGGCAGAGGTTGCGGTTTTGCTGGGTAATCCGGCAAAGGCAGAGCAGAAGCTTGGCTGGAAGCGTGAAATTTCGTTCGCAGAACTGGTAGAACGCATGGTACAGCATGACCTTGCATTGGAAAAAAGCAAACTTGCCGTAACAGCGTAACAAGCAGCAGGAAAAGGGGGGAGAAGCGATGCGAATTGCATTTGATGCGTTGCCACTGGTCAGTGACCGTATGACCGGCATCGGATATTGTGAAGCCGGACAAGTGCGGGCGATGACCATGCTGCATCCGGAGGAGCAGTACACGCTGCAATATTTTGCAAAAGGCGATGGCGCAGCACAGCAGAAACGACTGCAATCGTATCTGCAACAGCGCAATGTGACGGTGCGGCAGGGGAAATTTTCCGGCTATCTGTACCGGATGCTGAGCACGGTTCTCCCGATTCCGTATCATACTTTTTTCGGGAAGGATGCGGAAGTGACCCACTTTTTCAACTATATCGTGCCCCCTGGGGTGTCCGGAAAACGGATTGTAACCGTACACGATATGGTGTATAAAACATTCCCGGAGACAACACGGGGCAGAACACGGAGAATGTTGGAAATGGGCTTGCAGCGTTCTATGCGGCGAGCAGATCTGATTGTGACGGATTCTACTTTTTCCCGTTCTGAAATCGTCCGGTATTTTCCGACCATGGAGGAAAAAATCCGTGTTGTACCATGCGGTGTGGACAGACTGCGGTTCTCCCCGATGCCGGCAGCGGCAGCCCCGGTCATCGAGGAACTGAAGAAACGCATGGGCTTGCAGGCGAACTATTTTCTCTATCTTGGCACACTGGAACCACGCAAAAATCTGGATCAGCTGATCCGTGCCTACGCCCTGCTCAAGCAGGAACATCCCGATGCACCACAACTGGTGCTGGCAGGAGGCTATGGCTGGCGGAACAACCGTATTTATCAGCTGACAGAAGAACTGCACTTACAAGACGATGTGTTGTTCACAGAATATGTGCCGGAAGAGGACGTTCAGCCTTTGATCTGTGGTGCAATGGCATTTGTGTTCCCCTCTCTCTACGAGGGATTCGGTATGCCACCGTTGGAAGCAATGGCGTGTGGTACACCCGTTCTCACCACAAGGGCTGCCGCACTGCCGGAAGTGGTCGGCGACAGTGCAGTGATCGTAGACCCACATCATACAGAGGACATTGCGCAGGGCATGGAACGTCTGTTCCTCGATGCCGCACTGCGGGATCGGTTGCGAAAGGACGGCTTACGCCGTGCAGCGATGTTCTCATGGGAAAATGCAGCGGCATTGCTGTATAATGTCTATCAGGAGGCTTTGACACGATGAGACCGCTTCGGATTTTACTGGTCAACAAGGCGTATCCGCCCCATATCGGGGGCATTGAAACGCTGGTGCGCCGGTATGCCTGTTGTTTGCAGGCAAGACCCGATGCCACAGTCAAAGTGCTGGTCTGTCAGGAAAAAGGCAAGACCGCACAAGAAGTCGTGGAAGGCATTCCGGTGATGCGTTCCGGCAGTTTGGGCACTTATTTTTCATGTCCGCTTTCTGTTTCCTTCCTTCGGCACTTCCGGAGGATGGCAGAGTGGGCAGATGTCATTATGGTACACATGCCATTTCCATTGGCTGATCTGGCATGTCTTCTTTCAGGGTATCACGGACGGTTGGTATTGGCATGGCATAGTGACGTAGTCAAACAAAAAACACTGCTTCGTTTTTATCGTCCTCTGTTGCGTTGGATGTTGCAGCGTGCAGACTGCATTCTGACCGCTACACAGGGGCATATAGAGAGTTCTGCATTTCTACCGGCAGTACGGGAAAAATGTCGTGTCATTCCCTATGGCATTGACATTGCTGCTTATCGTGCCGCACCGGCCTATCCCGTATTGTCCCGTTCAGCGAACCGCACAGATACCGTGAAGGTGTTGTTTGTGGGTCGTCTGGTCTATTACAAGGGCGTTTCGGTGTTGTTGGAAGCGATGCAACAGGTGCATGGCTGTGAATTGTTTTTGGTGGGCAGCGGAAAATTAGAAGCGACGCTGCGCCAGACCGCAGCCAAACAGAATACGGTACACTTTCTGGGCAATCTTTCCGATGCGGATTTGCGAGCAGCATTGCAGGAATGTGATTTTCTGGTGTTGCCCTCCGTGGCAAACAGCGAAGCGTTCGGATTGGTGCAGCTGGAGGCGATGGTGTATGGGAAACCTGTGATTAACACCGCATTGCCAACGGGCGTACCGCATGTTAGTGTGCATGGCGAAACGGGTTTGACCGTGCCGCCGCAGGATGTACAGGCATTGGCAGATGCCATACAGAAATTGACATCCGATGCGGATTTGCGGCAGGCGTATGGGGTTGCGGCAAAGAAGCGAACAGAGACTGTGTTTGCAGAAGAAACAATTATGCAACAGGTATATGACAGTTTACGGGACGGCATCCGATTGGACAACGAGCAGTCGACAAAACAAAAAAATCTGAGGAAAAATTAATTTTTTATATAACGTAATGGTTTAGAAAGGGGCATCATCATGAAAGCAATGCTGATTGGCGGATCTGGATTTGTAGGAAAACATCTGGCACTGCATCTTGCCAGTTCTTATGACTGGGAGATTGTCATCACCGGTCTGCCGGGCGAACGGGAAGATGTAGAACACAATGGCGTGGGACGGTTTGTTCCGCTGAACATCATGGAGAAAGAACAGATACAGGCACTGTTGGAGAAAGAACGGCCGCAGTATATTTTCCATCTGGCTGCACAGAGTTCAGTGGCAGCTTCTTGGGCTTCCATTGACAACACCATTGACATCAATATCAAGGGCAGCACCAACCTGCTGGAAGCGATTCGGGCAGTGAAAGTTTACGACCCGAAGATTTTGATGATTGGGTCTGGAGAAGAATATGGCAGACTGCCGGAGGGCACCCGAATCGTATCAGAAACAACGGTGCCACGGCCAGCAAATCCGTATGCAATGACCAAGGCAACCCAGACCATGTTGGGACAGCTGTACGCCAACGCATACCGGATGCATATTATCATTGCAAGACCGTTTAATCATATCGGACCGGGACAACGGGAAGGCTTTGTGGTATCGGATTTCTGCAAGCAGGTGGCAGAGATTCTGGCAGGAAAAGAGCCGGTTGTTTACGTGGGCAATCTGACAGCCGCTCGTGACTTTACCGATGTACGGGACGTGGTACGGGCGTATTCGCTGTTGATTCAGCACGGCATTCCGGGTGAAATCTACAATATTGGTTCTGGGAATGCGATTCCGATTCAGACGGTATTGGATGAAGTCATCCGTCTGAGTGGAGTAGAAGTTTCAATCAAGCACGACCCGAAGAAATTCCGTCCGGTGGATTATCCGAGCATTGCAGCAGATATTTCAAAGTTGCAGCGGATTATCAACTGGAAGCCAGAGATTCCGCTTGCTCGTACCATCACTGATTCACTTTCTGACTGGAAATTCCGCTTGAAGAGAGTGACAGGCTAAAAAAGGGGTATGATATGGCGGAGAATACGGAGCGAAAACGGGTTATGGCAGATACATACATGGAAGAGGTATGGGAACAACAAGCAATTAAAAACTGGTCGAAGCCGTTGCATAATTTCGGCGTGCGGCAGAATGCGTTCAATCAGAATGCAGATCAGCGCATTCGGGAATTGGAGTCGGAGAATTTGCAGCTGCGTGCAGCGGTTCGCACGTTGCAGCGGCGAGAAGCAGAGCTGACACAGATTACCAAACGGCAGAAAGAACGGCTTCGGCAGGAGGAACAGCGCAATCGGGAAATTTTCGGGCGTGTTGCGGTAGAGATTGATAAAATGCAGGCGGAAATCAATCGTCTGCGGTTATCATCGCAGCTGAACAGCAACGCCATTGACCGGTTGGTATCGCAAGAAGAAGAGAAGAAAACATCGCAACAGCCATAATGTGTTTGCAGCGAAACGTGGAAACGCTTTTTTTGAGATGATTTGTGCTGACACAAAAAACGACACCCTGTACCTGTGGGTACAAGGTGTCGTTTTGTTTTTCTGTGCTGATTTTTTAGGCTTGCTTATCAGGAATAATCTGCGATATCCATCGCTGAGATCACGCCGTTTTCAAAGTAGCAGCTGAAGAACAAACCGCTGTCTGTTGTGCTGTTGTCGTACACGGTCATGACATAGCCGATATCATTATAGGCGTTTTCCGGCAGGGTTGTCTGGAAGAGTGCCTCGAACTCTGCAACGCTGCTGCCAATGGACAGACCATTGACTTCCAGTTTGACGGGTGCACTGTCGCTGTAAATCTGAATGTCAAAGATATCGCCCTCTTCTACTGCAATGTCTGCATCCGTCGTATTTTCTATGCCCAGTCCGATTGTAGGGTCATCCTCATCATCATAGAACCAGTCAAAGTCATCTGCTGCGATTGTGGATGATTCTGATGTGTCCACCAATGCGGTCAGGTCTTTGTTGCTCTGGAAAAGCTCGAATGTCTTTCCGTCACAGGTGACACGGATGGCAGAGAGATCTGCTTCGATTTCGCCACTGTAATCGCTGTAATCATCTTCCTCGTCCTCATCTTCGTCCTCGCTGTCATTGTCTTCTTCATCGGTATCCCAGTCTTCGTCAATGTCATCTGTGTTAGCGTAGTCTTCGCCGGTGATCATTTCATACCAGCTGTCCACATCGTTGATGTTGAGTGCAGTGCCAATGGTTTTCAGGAACGTATCCAGATCGGCATTTTCTGCATATGTTGTCATATCATCTTCGTCATTGATGTCCAACGCACTGTCTGGCACATTCAGTGAGATTGGCTGCTCGCATTCTGTGGAAATGGTGCAGGAAATAGTTCCATAGTTTTCACCGTCCACGGCAATATCAGCTGTAATGGTCTGTGTGCTGCCGTCAGACTGCAACTGCAAAGTAAATGCATCCGTCAAATCCGGAATGGAAATGGTGACGTTACCGTTGCAGTAACCATATGTATCGTCTACAATGCTGAAATCTTCCAGTGTCACAGTAGCAACTGTTTCGGATTCACTGGTCAGAAGGATATCACCACGATAGACCTCCTTGCTGGTTTCTGTCAGTGTGCCGCTGAGTGTAAATTCTTCGTTGTACAGGTTGCAGTAAATGCCGACCTGATCCTCTTCCTTGCCGACGTAGCATTCTATCAGAACCGCATCTTCTTCTGTTGTATCCGTCAGTTTGCAGCCACGAATTGTACCAGTCGGGTCAACATACAAGGTCAGTACGCAGCCAACGCCTTCTTCTACAGTGCCGTCCTGTACTTCGTCCAGTGCGCTCTGCAAAGCGTCCTGATAATCGTCTTCGGTCAGAAGCCCGCTTGCGGTGAGGTAGCCGGAGAGAATTTCATCTTTCTGCAACGTCTCCAGCAAGTCGACAGCGACCGTTTGCAGCGTATCACCGGTATAGGTGGCAGAGACTGCCGTATAGGAGAAGGTTGTCTCCGCTATGCTGATTTCGCTGTCCTTTGTGACAGTGACTTCCGGATTGCTGTCAGCGATGACTGCCCCGTATTGCTGGAACAGTGCGTTCAGATCGGACGGGGAGAGCAGCTCTGCTTGTTCTTCTGTGCTCAGAAACAGATTAGAACCAACCGACACCTCTTCCGTTGTCGACCACAGCACGTTGTTTTCTGCATCCTCCAGCATATCTTCCAGAGAAATGGCAAGATATTCGTCTGAGAGGGTTGGCATCTGGATGTACATCATTGTGCCGTCCATGATGGCATTGCCTTTCAGTACTTCGGTGTCGTTCAATGTCAGGACAACATTGCCGCCTGTGAGATCTCCTTCTGTCTTGACCGCACAGGTGAGTTCCGCAGAGGAAAGATTCATCTCTTCCGATGCGTCTGCAAACAACTCTTCTTCCAGAAGCTGCTGTGCTTCGTCACTGAGCGTAACATTGAGCGTAACGGTGCCCTCTGTCACACCCAGTCTGTTTTCATAGCAGGTGGAAACGCTGCGACCCCAGTCCTTTGCGTTCTTGTTGACCACCCACTCGTAGTAATTTTCTTCGCTGCCAAGATTCATCTTGACAAAATTCTTCACGGTGTCGCTGACCGCATATGCAATGCCGCTCCCAGCCCCCAGTACGACGACCGCAGAAACAACAGCGATGACAGCGACTTTCCATCCTTTTGGTTTTTGTTTTTCCGCCGCACCGATCATCTGGCTGTCCAGATCGGGGGTTGCATTCTGAAATTCTTCCATGGATTTTCGTTCTCCTTTTCCCTGTGTGATATTTTGTTTGCCTTTTGCATGAAAGATGACAAGTCATTATACCACATCATCTGTGAAAAGTCAACGAGAACGATTCACTTTTTTTGTGCAGATGTATAAAAACCGGATTGCGTGACATAATAACATTGTTCCCAAATGGGGACGGAACAACAAAAATCGGGAGGAACGTACCATGGAGCTGAAAAAGAATGATCATATCAAGTGCTCTGTTTCGGAATGCAAGCATAATATGGGAACAGAGGACTACTGCTGCCTGAACTGTATCACAGTCGGCACGCACGAACCGAACCCGACTGTGCCGGAGTGTACAGACTGTTTTTCCTTCGTCAAGCGGAGCAGCTGCTGCGATTGAACCAGATGCCCTCTGTCAAAAGGGGGCATACATAACCGGAAGAAAGGGGATATTCGGCAAATTATACAAAAAAGAAAAGGGGAAGCGTTGCAAAACAGAAAAATTTCAAAAATCGCTTGTAAAATGAAACGATTTCTGGTATAATGATATAATAACCGTAAGGAGGGATCCATTATGTATGATAAGACCATGACGTTTTCGGTCAATGACGAAAAGGAAATTGAGATGAAGAAAAATCTCACCATTATCTATGATGCACTTGTGCAGAAAGGATATAATCCCGTGAACCAGATTGTAGGCTATATTCTGTCAGAGGATCCGACCTACATAACCACGTACAACAACGCACGCAGCTTGATCCGGCGGATTGATCGGGATGAATTGCTGCAAGTGTTAGTCAAATCCTATTTGAATGGCTAAATATCACTTCGAATAAGAAAACCGTTTGTGCAGATACTACCCTTGCAGTCTGTTGACTGCAAAAAGGAGGCAGATGGATGCACAGAAGTGCAATCGTCGGTTGCTGTGCCGCAATGCTGCTGTACAGCTTGCCGCTGCACACGGTTGCACTGGAGACCGCTTGCATTGGATATGGACAAGGTAAAGCAACGGATGGGAACAACTGTCCATTGGATGCCCTGTCATTCAATGAAAAATATGCGGATTACAGTGCCTTTGCAACGACACCGGACACCAGCCGGATTCTGTTGACCTTTGATCAGGGCTATGAAAACGGCTATACCGCACAGATTCTGGACACGCTGAAAGAAAAAGGCGTGACGGCGATTTTTTTCCTCACGGGGGACTATGCGAAAAAAGAAACCGCATTGGTGAAACGAATGCTGGAAGAGGGGCATGTGTTGGGCAACCACGGGATGACCCATGCCAGCCTGCCGCACTGCACACAGGCGGCAGCAATGGAAGAAATTCAGTCGCTGCATGAATATGTGTTGGAAACGTATGATTATGAGATGCAGTATTTTCGCTGTCCCTGCGGCGAGTATTCGGAGCAGGCATTGCAGTGGGTACAGGATGCCGGTTATCAGACGGTGTTCTGGAGTGCTGCCTATGTAGACTGGCAGACCGATGCACAGCCGGACGAAAGCGAAGCCTATGAAACGTTGCTTTCCATGGCGCACGGTGGCGAAATTTTATTGCTGCATTCTGTTTCTGCCACGAATGCCGCTATTTTAGGCGATGTCATTGACGGCTTACGGGCAGAAGGCTATACGCTGTAAAAAATAGAAAAACGGAAAGCTGGATTGGACTAATCCGCTTTCCGTTTTTTTCTTTGCCGCAGTTGTCGGAAGAAATCCGTCAACAGGGCAGCACATTCTGGTTGTAAAAATCCATCGGTGATGGTGGGCTTGTAGTTGTACGGCAGAGAGAACATAGACTCTACCGACGTAACCGCACCGCCTTTTGGGTCGTAAGCACCAAAAATCAAGTCATCCAGTCTGGCGTGCAGAATCGCACCACAGCACATGGGACAAGGTTCCAGTGTGACATAGATGGCACTGTTCGTGATGCGCCAGCCACCCAGCGTGCGGCTGGCTTGATCAATTGCCATAATCTCTGCGTGTGCCAACGGCGATTTGCCGGACTCTCGCAAGTTCCAGCCCTCACCAATGATGCGATTGGTTGGCTTGTGGACAATCACAGCCCCAACGGGCACTTCGCCCAGAGAGGCGGCGTGTTGCGCCAACGCAATGGCACGCTGCATATATGCGACTTGTGGGGTATGTGGGATTCTTTCCATGAACGTTCCTCCGTCTCTACAGCACAACAGCGATGATAGAGAGGATCAGTGCGATGCCCATCGCCAGTGTCAGCAGGTTTGCCTGTGAGACAAACTGAAACGTAGATTTCCATACTTTAGAATTTGTCATCATCCGTGATTTGGAAATCGGTGCTTTCCAAGTCAGCAGGATGCAGATCAGCATACTGATCAGACCAATGCTCAGGACAACTGCATTCTGTAGGAAAGAAGAGACACTGCCACGGAAGACAAAGAAATAGAAGTTCAGGAAAGAGAGAAAATAGAAGATGTATCGTGAGATCAGTGCAGCGAAAATATTATGATAGCGCAGTACCATTCTGCTACACAAGACGGACAGTGTGAAGATTGCGCCGGCTGTCAATAGATTCTGTGTCATCAGGGCAGCGAAAAGTGCCGTCAACAGAACCGCCGTATCATCGCCGAATTGTCGCAGGGTGTGGAGCATGGTGCCATTGTATAAAATTGTCTCTAACAACGGGTGACACAACATCATAAACAGAAAATAAATCGTCTGGTAAGTCGGACTCAGCCCGAACAAAGAAGCGTGCAGCCGACCCAGTGCAAAGTCATAACCGGTTGTCTTCGGGAGTGCCATAAAAAAGCAAGAAAAGGTGGAAAAAGTGCAACCCGTCACTGCAAGCGTGCGCAGCCAGCCATCAACGGGTGTTTTCTGATGGCAATATGTAACTTGTCTTGGCATTCGAATCCAGAATCGCATGATCAGCAGGGGGACACAATAGCGAGCCAATTCCTGCAAAATCATGGTGGTCAGAACCGGCAGGTCATCGCCATACAGAATGCTGTCATGGATGGAATAGGAGACATCCAGACGGCAGAAAGAAAACGCAAAAATACATACCAATGAGACCAGATAGGGCGCAACCAACTCTGATAAAAAAATCGAACCCATATAATTGGAAATTCGTCGCAGCTTGCGCCGCAGCAGCATCGAGGGATCTTCTTCTTGCATCCCGACCCCTTCCAGAAAGGTGACTGGCGTTTTGGTGGGATGATCAGAAAGGACGAAGGGATGATCCGTTTGTTGTCGCCACGATTGGAATGCGGATTGGTAGGCATCGTCAGCAGATAATTCGGTATCTTGCTGGTAAATGATTTCCGTTTCAGAACGGGAAACCGTTTTCTGCATAGTGTAGCATCCTTTCTTGTATTGATAAGATATTATCTACTATACTACAAATTATAGGGCAGAGATATGAGAGCAGGGGGAATAATTTGTTTATAATGGCTAAATTTTATTGTGGAATTTTGTGAAAGTGTCAAAAAGCGAAATTCCATAAAATGGAATGCGAAAAAACGCCGAAATTTCGGCGCACTTGACAAATCGCAAAAAATTTTGTATGATGAAAGGTATGAAACAAACGACAATTTTTACAGGAGGTGGCGTGTTTATGCCGGAAATTCAGCAGGAAAATTTGCTTGATCCGGACAATCCTGCCCTGCATGATATGGCAGAATTGTTCAAAGTCTTTGGGGATACCACAAGAGTACGGATTATTTTTACGTTATTTCAGAAAGAGGCTTGTGTGCAGGAAATCGCCAATGTTTTGCAGATGACGCAGTCGGCAATTTCCCATCAGTTGCGGATTCTGAAACAGGCACGGCTGGTGCGCAGCCGAAGAGAAGGAAAATCCATTTATTATTCGCTGGCAGATGCTCACATTCATACCATCTTCCGGCAAGCATTGGATCATATCGCAGAGTAGGAAAAAAGTTTCATATTCCATCGAAAACCACTTGCAATTAACAGGGGAATCTGTTATAATGAGAACAGACAGGCAGAATCTTATGCCCTGTAAATTTTTGGTTTCGGAGGTGAAACGATTATGGCATACAAAATTTCAGATGCATGTCTCTCTTGCGGTTCTTGTGCAGAAGCATGTCCAGTGGAAGCCATCAAGGAAGGCGATAACAGTTATGTAATTGATGCAGACACTTGCATTTCCTGTGGTTCTTGCGCAGATACCTGCCCGGTACAGGCAATTGCTGAGGACTAATCTCATTTTTACGAAAGCCGCCTTGCCGGTTCGCTGTGCAAGAGCGGCTTTTGCTTTTTCGGAAGAAAGGGTGTGTTTTTTATGCGGCATAGAGCATGGTTATGTGGTATGCTGGCAGTCACGATGCTGTTTGGCGGCTGTGCGGAGGAAGAAAATCAGTCGGAACATGTTGTACAGGATGAGGTGATCGGTACGACCGCCATTGCAACAACTATCTTATCGGGAGAGATCGGAGCGGAAGAGACGGTAGGCGGTGCCACCGTCACATTGAACGGCGTTTACAGTTCTTCTTTTGAACACGTCCGGAACGGTTATGAATCGGATATCATTTTCTTTTCTTTTACCGTTGCCAATCACACAGATGCACCGATTGCAGCCAATTTCATGCAGACCTGTGAGATGGTCATTGACGGAACTGAATCAGAAGCGTTCACCATTCAGGCGAGATCGTGCCTCTATCAGCAGTTCGGCAACGATGTGGAGAGCTTCACAGAAGATATTCCGGCTGGAGAAACCGTCACAGGCTATATCGGCGCAGAAATGTATCGGGGTTACGAGGAAGCCACTTTGCTCTATACGCCGTTGGCAGGCGCATCCGGTGACAACAAGGATCGAAGCCAGTTGATCAGTTATACGTTCCATCCGGACGAGCTGGAATATATCGGTGATCCGGTCTACATGGTGACAACCAGCACAGACGAAACTACAGACGAAACCTAAAACAAAACCGCATCCCCTTTTTCTCGGAGATGCGGCATTTTTGTTTGTATTTGATTGTACGATGCGCCTTGTGCTTACTTGGCGTAATCCACAACACGGCTTTCCCGGATGAGATTGATTTTAATCTGTCCCGGATAATCCATTTCGGCTTCAATCTGCTTGGCGATCTGCCGTGCAACCAGTACCATTTTTTCATCATTGATTTTTTCTGGTACCACCATGACACGAATCTCACGACCTGCCTGCAACGCATAGCATTTTTCTACGCCGTCGTAGGAAGCACAGATGCTTTCCAGCTTCTGTAACCGCTTGATATAGTTTTCATAGTTTTCACTTCTGGCTGCCGGACGTGCCGCAGAAATGGCATCTGCTGCCTGTACGATGCAGGCGATGGCAGTTTTCGGTTCAACGTCGTTGTGATGGGCTTCTACTGCATGGATGATTTCTGCACTCTCGTTGTATTTCTTGCAGACGTCCACACCAATCTGGACGTGAGAGCCTTCAATTTCCGAGGTCAGTGCCTTACCGATATCATGCAGCAAACCAGCACGGCGTGCCTGATTGGCATCCAGTCCCAGTTCGGAAGCCAGAATGCCACAGAGTTTGGAGACTTCGATGGAATGGTTGAGGACGTTCTGCCGATAGCTGGTGCGGTAATACAGACGACCCAACAGCTTGATCATCTCGTTGTTGATGCCGTGTACATTCGTCTCCAGTACCGCCCGTTCGCCTTCCTGCCGGATGCGGTGTTCGACTTCCCGTTTTGCCTTTTCGACCATTTCTTCGATTTTTGTCGGATGGATTCTGCCATCTGCGATCAGCTTTTCCAGTGCAATCCGTGCCACTTCACGGCGAACATGGTCAAAGCAAGAAAGGGTGATGGCTTCTGGTGTGTCGTCAATGATCAGATCGACACCCGTCAGGGTTTCCAATGTACGGATGTTACGTCCTTCTCTGCCGATGATTCTGCCCTTCATTTCGTCATTTGGCAGCGGAACGACGGAAACAGCTGTCTCAGACACCTGATCCGATGCACATTTTGCAATGGCAAGTGCGATATAATTCCGAGCCTTTTCTTCGCATTCATCCTTGAGCTGCTGCTCATAGAGGGTGATTTTCATCGCCTTTTCGTGAACGAGTTCATTTTCCAGATTTTGCAGGATGTAATCCTTTGCCTGCTCCTTGGTAAATTCTGAAATTCGTTCCAGTACGTCCATCTGGCTTTTCTTGATGGCTTCTGCCTCTGCCAGACGTTCTTCTACGTTTTTCTGCTTTCGGGAAACGCCTTCTTCCTTGCGTTCCAACGCTTCCATTTTCTTGTCCAGAGATTCTTCTTTCTGTTGGATACGGCGTTCCTGCCGACCAACTTCAGAACGACGATCTCTGATTTCCTTATCCGCTTCGGAGCGGAGTCTATAGATTTCGTCTTTTGCTTCTACGGATGCATTTTTCTTCTGCTGTTCTGCTTCTTTTTGGGCTTCACGGACAATCCGGTTTGCTTCTTTTTCAGCAGAACCGATTTTCTCTTCTGCCTGTTTCTTTCGTTTTTGTATGCCGTCTTCTACGCCTTTGTTGTAGCCTTCGTTGTAGCCTTTTTGGGTGGCTGTGCGATTGGTGAAGAACACAGCGACCGCTGCTATGATGACAACGCAGACAAGCAGACAGACAATCAGAATTTTCATGTTTTTACACGCCCTCCTTTTTGAAATTTATCATATCTTACAACTTTTTCCAGTCGGGCGGTGTGCAGAAAAAATCCGGATCGAACGGATCTGACGCATACAGAGCAATATCCTGTTTTACAAGTTACCAAAAAATCAAGACCATATCGGGGAGCATGGGTATCATTCGATTTGATGTATGTAAAAGTAAAAAAAGCCTGCTTGCTTGCGCAGAACCCGAGCATTCCCTTGCTGCACAGCCGCATTCCGATGAAAATGCAGGGTATTGCACGCAATATCCAGCCGGAATTGTAATATACAGCTCTTTTATTCTACACTGTTTAGCGAAAAAAGTCAAGGGATTCCTAAAACTTTTCGGATTCTTTTTACAAACGGCATAGCGGGTAAAAAAGCGGCAGAATGGGCGAAAATCGAATCTGTGATTTGAAAATAGACGGGGTGTGAAAAAACGACAACCTGTCGTGCTTTTGCATACTTACTATCATTTTCGCCAATACATACATGTAAAATTTGTGCAAAATGTGCCGATTGCGTGCTTTTTTTTCTATTGGAATTGACAACAGGACGGAAAATGTGATAAAATAAAAATACATATCCCGGGGTATGCCGCCGGAACGTAGAAAAGGAGGAAACCGTGATGTCACGCAATATAGAACAGAATATGGAACAGGATGCAATTCTCTGGACAGACAAGAAGCGCACACTCTTCGGTCTGCCGTTGTCTTTTACACGTTATTATCTGACAGAACACCAGCTGATTACACGCACTGGTTTTCTTTCCATTCGGGAAGATGAGATCGAGCTGTACCGCATCGTGGACAAACGAATCGAGCAGCCTTTTTCTCAGCGGATTTTCGGCTGCGGCACGTTGATCATCAACAGCCGTGACGTGGATACACCGGAAAAACATCTGATTTCTATCCGCCATCCGAAGCAGGTTTCCAGATTGATTGGTGCTTGTGTTCGGGAGGAACAGGAACGGCTGCACATTATTGGCAGGGATATGGTTGGAGCAGTTGCCTTTCCGGACTGGGACACGCCAACCAACGCATCGAATGATAGAGAGAGATAAAGGAGATCCTGAATATGCTTTCATTTATTACAGAAAAGCTGACAGCATGGGAAAAGCTGAAAGCAGAAACACGTCCGATTTTCATTTATGGAATGGGGGACGGCGCAGAAAAAATCATGCGGGTTTTTCAGGAAAAAGAGATTCCCCTCGCTGGTATTTTTGCCAGTGATGATTTTG
>CAYNPC010000013.1:0-19100 GCA_964399025.1 uncultured Ruminococcus sp.
TATAAAAAAGAAAATCGCAGAAAAACAAAAAGAATGCAGGATGTCAACGTTACTTTTGACATCCTGCATTGCAATGGGAAAATAATGGAGGAGTTTAGTCATCGCCCTGCAAAGCATCGTAACCGGTTTCTCCAGTACGTACTTTGATGGCATCTTCTACATCATAAACGAAAATCTTACCGTCACCAATCTGTCCAGTATAGAGTACCTTCTTGCAAACATGGACGATGGTTTCAACCGGAATCTTTGTGACAACGACTTCTACCTTAACCTTCGGCAGCAGCTTCGGTCCATCTACACGGACACCACGATAATACTGTGCGTTGCCCTTCTGTGTACCATAGCCCTGTACCTGTGTTACGGTCATGCCGTTGACACCAATCTTGTTGAGAGAAGCCTGCAATACTGCCAGTTTCTCCTGCTTGCAGATAACAACCACCTTGGAGAGCTTCGGTGTGCCGTCGCTTGCGGACTTCACAACCAACTGCGGTTCTGGCAGATCTACACCAGCGACAGAAGCGGTTTCTGTATCCAGTGCCACTGTCGAAGCCGACGGCATAAAGTCTGCATAAGCAGATGGCAGGTTGTGCTCGGTTGCGTCCAGACCAATGATTTCTTCTTCAGCGGAAGCACGCAGACCAAGTGTCTTTTTGATGATAAAGAATGTAATTGTAATGGTAACAGCAGTCCATGCGGCAATTGCCAACAGACCCAGCAGCTGAGAACCCAGCAGGCTGAAACCACCGCCATAGAAAAGACCTGTGCAAGTGGAAAGCGGTGCATCTGGTGTTGCCAGCAAGCCGACAGCGATAATGCCCCAAAGGCCATTGAAACCGTGTACAGCGACTGCACCAACCGGATCATCAATGTGCAGAACATGGTCAAGCAGCCATACGCCGAAGCAAACCAGCAGACCAGAAACAGCACCAACAACGATTGCACCAGTTGCATTCATGACATCACATCCAGCGGTAATACCAACCAGACCAGCCAGAGAAGCGTTCAGACACATAGAAACATCCGGCTTGCCGTACTTGATCCAAGTGAAGACCATGCAGACAAATGTAGCAACTGCCGGAGAAATGGTTGTCGTTACGAAAATAGAACCAAGCTGTTCTACAGAAGTGGCAGCTGCACCGTTGAAGCCGTACCAGCCAAACCACAGGATGAAACATCCCAGTGCACCAATCGTCAGGGAGTGACCCGGAATGGCGTTGACTTTGACAGAGCCGTCTGCTTCTTTGGTGAATTTTCCGATTCTCGGACCAAGCATCGCTGCACCAATCAGTGCGCAGACACCGCCGACGAAGTGGATCGCACCAGAACCAGCAAAATCATGGAACGGTGTGGAGAGATTTGCCAGCCAGCCGTTGCCCCATACCCAGTGTGCTTCGACCGGATAAATAATAGCGGAAATGACAGCAGAATAAACACAATAGGAGATAAATCTTGTACGCTCTGCCATCGCACCGGAAACGATGGTTGCAGTTGTGGCACAGAATACAAGGTTAAAAATAAAGTTTGACCAATCGAAATTTGCATAATCCGTAAAGATATCAAATCCCGGTTTACCAATCAAACCAACGACATCTTCTCCCAACAGGAGACCGAAGCCGATCAGAATAAAGACGACTGTACCAATACAGAAGTCCATCAGGTTTTTCATAATAATATTTCCGGCGTTCTTGGCTCTGGTGAAGCCTGTTTCTACCATTGCAAATCCGCACTGCATAAAGAAGACCAGTGCAGCACCAATCAGAAACCAAACACCGAATAATTGGCCATTGACCAAATCCAACAGGGTTGTTTCATCCATTGTTGACGCATCCTTTCATCTACAAATTGCAACGGAAAAGTGGTACCGATTCTCTCCCGTGCACGCATTCAAAACAAAAAGGTGCTGAATAGGACATTACCCTATTCAGCACCTTTGCTGTTTCTGCTATTATTATAGCGCATTTTTTCCTTTTTGTCAATCAAAAAAATGCAATAAAATCATTGTGGAATACGATTTCTTTTTGTCTATTTTGGTTACTGTTGCCGGTTTCCAAAGGATTCTGTCAGCATAACAGCTGTTTTTGCCAGATAATCCACTTCTGCCGTTTCCAGTGTCCCCGCATCACAAGCGGCTGCAACCTGCGGATCCAACGGCATCCGTTCCAGTACCGGAACAGCATGATTATCTACATTGTCATCTTTGCCGAAAAGCGGGATTTCCTTGCCACAATCCGGACACTTGAGATAGCGCATATTTTCAATCATGCCCAATACCGGCACTTGCATCATAGATGCCATATTCATTGCCTTGTCCACAATCATGGAAACCAGAGATTGTGGTGTGGAGACAATCAATACACCATTGATTGGCAGCGACTGGAACACGGTCAACGGCACATCGCCTGTCCCCGGCGGCATGTCAACAAACAGGAAATCTACGTCGCCCCACTGGACATCTTCCCAGAACTGCTTCACGACACCAGAAATGACAGGTCCTCTCCAAAGAACTGGGTCGGTATCGTTCTGGAGCAGCAGATTCATGGACATGATTTTCAGTCCGGATTCTGTGACATTGGGCAGCAGAGAGTTTTCCACTGCCTCTGCCGGTTTGGAAATGCCGAAAATTTTCGGAATAGACGGTCCCGTGATATCTGCATCCAGAATGGCAGCACGATAGCCGAGCCGCTGGGTCTGGATGGCGAGCAGACTGGTGGTGAGTGACTTTCCGACACCGCCCTTTCCGCCGACAACAGCGATGACATTTTTGACACCGCCGGTGTTTGCCTTTACTTTCTTTTCGTGTTCGAGATCCTGTGTGCCGCAATTGCCATTGCTGCCGCAGGAATCACACTGATGATTGCATGGTTCACCCATTTTGCAATCTCCTCCTTTATCTGATTCTTATAGCAATGGAGCGAATAGCCCCAGTACATAGCTATTACATTTCTGATACCATTTCCGGTTTTTGCAATCTTCCAGTGTAATGGTCTGAGAACGCTGCTGTGTCTTCAGAAAATCTGCCAGCATGGTCTGAATCACATCGCAGTGATAGAGCAGGGAAGCACATTCAAAGTGCAGATGCAGGCTGCGATAATCCAGATTGATGGTACCAAGTACCGCAAGTTCATCGTCTACCAACATACATTTTGCATGGATAAAACCGGGCGTGTATTCAAAAATTTTCACGCCAGCCTGTAAAAGCTCGTAATAATAGTTCCATGCAATCTGATATACAAACCACTTGTCTGGAATATGTGGTGTGGTGATGCGGACATCCACGCCCTTTTGTGCTGCCAGTTTGAGTGCGGTCAGCAACTCATGATCCGGAATCAGATAGGGCGTTTCAATATAGATATAGCGTTTGGCATTGGAAATCAAATCCAGATAGACCATAACACATTTTTGATCTTCTGTCAGCGGACTGGTGCCGAACGGCTGCACAAAACCAACGTGGTTGGCTTTGGGGCGTGTCGTTGGACGATATCTTTCATATGGTTCTGTCTTGTCATTTTTGTTCATGTTCCAGAGCTGCAAAAACATCATGGTGTAACTCCAGACAGCTTCGCCCTCCAACATAATGGCAGTATCCTTCCAGTGCCCGAACCGCACCTTTTCATTGATATATTCATCTGCCAGATTTGTGCCGCCGTTGAAGGCGAGATTGCCATCAATGACGAGAATTTTCCGATGGTCACGGTTGTTCTGTGCAGAGGAAAGCAGTGGACGAAATGGATTGAAGACTTTACATTGAATGTGATGCTTTTTGGCAATTTCAATAAAATCTGCTTTGGAGAAAAATTTTGTACCGATGCCGTCATACATCAGGCGGATTTCCACGCCGGCGTTGGCACGGTCAATCAAAATTTCCAGAAATTCATCCCACATTTTCCCCGGTGAAATAATGAAATACTCGATAAAAATAAAACGTTTTGCCTGCCGGAGACGATTTTTGATTTCTGCAAACTGTTCTTCGCCCTGTGAAAAATAGGTCACGGCAGTATTTTCATAGACAGGATAGCCGGTGTGCTGGAGATAGGTGGAAAGATTCGCAACCTGCTGGCTTTCCTGTATAAGATGTTGGTTGCAAGTCGCATTCTGTGTCAGCATATGTTGTGTTTTTTGCAGCTGTATCTCATATTTGCGGAAAAAGTTGCGGGTGTCCTTTCTTGTCTTGATAAACAGATAAGACAAGCCACCGAAAATCGGTACAATGGCAATCACAACCAACCAAGAGATTTTATAGCTTGGATTTTTGTTGGAGTTTGTGATGTAGACAATGAGAACGGCGTTGAGTAAAAGTAGGGAAGCGTATACCCAAGCATAATTCTGACTCAAAAACAGGATAGACAATACCAGAAATGCAATTTGTACCAGCAGTAACAGAATATAAAGCGTTGTCTGACTGAATAGTATTTTCCATATTTTTTTCACTGTGATACCGCCTTTCTTTTTTGTGAGGACAAGGATGTTATGTGCTTTTCATTATAGCATGATTCTGTGAAAAATGCAAGCTGTGGAAAATGATGCAATTTTGCGTTTGATTTCGACATAGGACAATTTGCAATCTGCATAGGATACAGAAAAGAATCTGGAAGGAGGCGTAGTGGATGTTATCTACATTGCTACAGTCGCTGATTTGCTTTTTTCTGCACGTTGAAACAACCGGTGCATTCCGGAAACCGCTTTCGCAAAAGGAAGAATTGCGATGCTTTCAGAAAATGAAAGCCGGTGATACGGAAGCCAGAGAAAAATTGATTCTGCACAATATGCGATTGGTGGCACATATTGCAAAAAAATATTATGCCAACCAGATCGAGCAGGAGGATTTGCTGTCCATCGGGACAGTGGGGTTGATGAAAGCGGTGTCCACCTTTGATTATGAAAAAGGCGCACGTTTCGCAACATACGCCAGTCGATGTATTGAAAATGAGATGCTGATGCACTTCCGCACCTGTCGGAAACAGGGAGATGCCATTTCCATGGGAGAACCAATTGACACCGACAAGGATGGCAATCCATTGACCTTGCTGGATATCATGGACGATGGCAGCGACATTCAGGCACAAGTGGCAACGCAGATGCAGACGCAACAACTCTACCAGTTTCTGCAAACGGTGCTCTCAAAGCGAGAGGCAGAGATTCTGACGTATCGCTACGGACTATATGGACATACGCCCATGACACAACGGGAAGTGGCAAAAAAGATGGGCATTTCCCGTTCCTATGTCTCACGACTGGAGAAGCGTGCGATTCAGATATTGCGGCAACAATACGATCAAACGCCGTTTTCTGCGATTTGACGGCGGCGAACAGCACGATATACAAAGAAAAATACAATCAGACTGCTGAGCAGTGCGCCGGAACTGTCAATGCAGACATCAAGCGGTCTGCCTGTTCTGCCGGAGACAAAAAGCTGATGAAATTCGTCTGTGGCAGCATAGAAGATGCAAAAGCCCCATGCACAAAGCCAGCAACGACCCAGTTTCCGGTTTCGTTCTACGCCGTCCGAAAAAACAGTGGCTGAGGAGAAGAGACCGAGAATAAAATAAAGTGTAAAATGTGCAATCTTCCGCACAATAAATGCCACAACAATATGGCTATCACTGTCGACATCTGCCGCATCTGCCGGAATCCATCCGGTGCAGACTTCCATAATTTTTCGCAGCACGCTATCACTTGCTTGATTGGAATCGGTTGCATCCTGTGCAGAAAAATGAAAAATAACGCCACACCAAACCAATGTGCAGAGCAGCCAGAAAAGCGTTCGAAGGGAAATGCGGTTTCGTTTTGCCATATGCAACGAGTCTCCTTTCTGAGAGAATATATTCTATTATACACATTTCTGGGAAAAAGTAAAGCGAATCTGAAAAATATTTTTTTAGATTAGGGCTTGTCACAATGCAAAAAAAATGTTATAATAACCAAAGATAAGATGATATCGCATCTGCATATCAGAAAGGAGTTTCTGTTCCGGTTTCCGGCTGACAGAAAAGAAAGACGTGTTATGGAACAATTGCATACAAATATTGGAAGAAAAAGAGAAATGTCTGTCATCAGTCTGCTATATTGTCTGTTGCTTGACGTGTTATACGTTTTGAGCTTTTTTTATACTGTGGAGGTACCGCAGAAAGTTGTTTGTTGTCTGGTGTTGATTCTGCTTTCAGGCGGTGCTTTGGCTGCAATGCTGTATTCTCGTCGGCAGGTTCTGACAAAAATCTGTAGTGTATTGATGTTGCCGGTTCTGCTGCCCACCGTGCTACTCTGTTTTGGAGAGTGGGAATTGTTGCTGCCACTGGTCATTACGGCATTGCTGGCATTTTTCCTGTGCGGTTGCACGGAGACGGTAAAAACGGTATTCGGTACGATTTTCCTATTGCTCTATGTATTAGGCTCATTGGTGTATTTCCTTGCCATTTCGCTGTTTTCCACTTCTACGACACAGGAAGTGGTAGATAGTGGGATTTCACCATCTCGGAAATATCGCTATGAAGTCATTCACACAGAGGACAGCTCCAACGGGAGCACCACGGTTATTGTAGAACCGAATGATTATGATATCAGCCTTGGCATTCTCGCTTTTCATGCAGAAGGCTATGAGCGGACGGTTTCTCTGGAGCGACCTATGCAGGAAACAACGGATATTCGCTGGGAAACACAGACCAGACAGCAGATTACAGAGGAGTTGTTGGCAATTTCTGAGGATGTGACCGTTTCGCTTTCTGCCAGTGATAAGAAAGCACTGGGCTATACAGAGGATACAACGGTTTATCTGCGAGAGCTGAGTGATCAGGATTTGGAACGGTTGGGTGTACCACAGAACAACGATGTGATGTATGTGAATGATAAAATCTGCTTCCGTTCTTATATCGCTGTTCTGGAAGATTACTATTCGCCTTCCAATCATACTATCTGGGTGTTCCAATAAGCTGGGTGTCCAGTCAGACTGGGTATGCCAGTAAAAATCGTAGTATTGTAGGGTGATTTTGCTATGGCAAAGGAAAAATTAGAAAAAACAAACGCAATCCGGATACTGGAACGGGAAAAAATTCCCTATCAGCATCGTGTCTGGGCAGCAGCAACCAGAGAAAATACAGGGGTCGAGTTGGCAGCTGCGCTGGGACAACCACCGGAGCAGGTGTTCAAAACGTTGGTGACAGTCGGGAAATCCGGCAATCATTATGTGTTTATGCTGCCGGTTGCGGAGACGTTGCAGCTGAAAAAAGCTGCCGCAGCGGTGGGAGAAAAAGCAATTTCTATGATCAAAGAGAAAGAATTGCTGCCACTGACGGGTTATGTGCATGGTGGCTGTTCGCCGATTGGCATGAAAAAATTATTCCCCACTGTCGTGCACGAAACCGCATTGCAGTTTGAGACGATTTTATGCAGTGCCGGAAAAATCGGACATCAGCTGGAACTCGCACCGTCTGCCATTCGACAATTGACCGATTGCACATTTGCAGATATCGTAGAATGACGCATTGCGAACAGGCGCAGCAACAGCAGATACAACAGGATAGCTGGCAGCAAGCAGAGCCAGATCCAGTTTTGATTTTTGGCGTGGCACAGATGCAGGCAAAGTAGCGGTATCTGGAACGCAAAAGCAGCTGCAAAAATCGGCAATCCACACATCTGCCACGGCATAAACGGTACATTTGCCGTCCGGCAGACTTTTCGCAGACGGCTGCAATTGCCAAAGAGATTGCTGGCATAATAAGAAAGCACAATTCCATAAAAGCCCATCTTTGGGATGCAGATCAGCACAATGGCAATGCGGATGGTGTATTCCACCAGATAATTGGTAGAGGAAAAAGCTTGTTGTCCCATGCCTTTCAGCAGGGCTTCCAGCACAATTTCAAGATAAATAAACGGCACAACAGGTGCCAGTAAACGAATCAGATAACCGGCAAAGTCACCGCCATCCAGCAGATTCCCGATGAGATTGCCATATACCAGCAAACCAGCCGTAATCAATACAGAGAGTTGTGTCGTGCGTTGGATTGTGGTTGTCGTCAATTGTTGCAGACGGGTTGTGTGACCGGCAGCTGTGGCACGGGCAGCTTCTGTCAAAAGAATGCCAGAGAGTGCACAGAGAATGGTGGAAGGGAAGAAGAGGACGGGAATGACGATACCCTCCCAGATACCGAATTGACTGAATGCCGTTTCTGTAGAGTTACCGGCTTGTCGTAGTGTAATGGGAATCAAAGCATCGTTTGCACTACTCAGAGCAGCGGTCAGGCAGCCACCGAACAGAACCGGAATGGCAAGGTGAATATAGTTGTGAAGCGAAATCGAGACAGTACCAGTTTTAGAAATACGGCTTTTCCAACAAGACCAGAGTAGAAAAATAAAACTAAAAATAGTGCTGATACCGGTGCTGTATGCCATTGCCATGCAGATAGAAGCGTTGGTGTGGACAGCTTGTCGTTGCAATAGGAGCATCAACACGGCACAACGTGACAGACATTCGATGACATCGCAGATAGCGGCGTATGTGATGCGGCAAGTGGCGTTCAGATAGCCTTTGAGGCAAGCACAGATGCCACCGATTGGCAGGATACAGGCGAACATCCGAACCGGCAACGCCAGTTCGGCACTTTTCAAGAAACGTAGGCTTAGCGGTTCGGCAAAGCAAAAAATCAGCAGAGAAACCGGAATGCCGAGCAATTGACAGAAGAAAATGGCGTAACCAAGCACTCGATTCGGATTGCCGTGGGGCTTTCCCAGCTCTTCCGATACAAATCGACTGGTGCAGAGAAAACCATTTCCGTTGGCAGCTGTGGCGGCAAGCTGGAAAAAAGAGCTGGTCAGAGCGACAATGCCAACGGTTGCTGTGCCAATGCGTCTGGTCAGCCAGACATTCAGCAGCAAACTGATGCACTCTAAGAAAAATTGAACCGCAGTCAGCTGTATGGTATCTTTCAGAATATTTCTGCGCTGCATGGATTGCCTCCTGTTGTGTTGTTATGCTATCCTATGCGTGAATCACGATATCCATGCGGCAACGGGCTGAGATTGCAAAAAAATACAGGGTACAACGTGGTGTGTACCCTGTATTTTTGTTTACTCATCGTAAAAAGGATTATTTGGCGCATCTCCGCCTTCTTCTTCTGGCTGACCATCTGCACCTTCTTCCGCAGGTGGCGGTGTTGCTGTGCTCTTTTGCATCGCATGAGAGAGCAGACAATCCTTCCAGAGTGGCAGGGAACTGCCCCCCAGATGGATTCCATCAGAGGTGTAATCTGCGTTGAGGTAGCCATTGCTGTCCGTCAACGATTCATTGACATTAATATAAAAAATCTGTTGGTTGTCTGCAATGTTCTCCAACAGTGCATTTTTCTCATTGATATTGGAATTGGTAATCACGTCGGTTTCTGCAAAGTCAGAAACATTGATGATGCTTTGTATGTAGAGAATTGCATCTGGCTGCATCTGACAGATTTGTGCCACAACCGATTGATAATATTCTGCGAACGATTCCGATGTACCCGTTCCCAGCTCGTTGATACCGAACATCATATAGATTTTTCCATACTGTTTTGCGCTGAGCATGGATTGTAAGGTATCATAAGAACCACTCTGTGGTGGCACTTCAATGGAATCTTCCATTGCATCATAAATGCTAAGACCAACATCTGCAAAGAAATCTGTACTTTCCGGCATATTTCCGAAAAGATACAGCCCGACGGTACGAGAGTTGCCGATAAACAGCGCATCATCAAAATAGCTCTCATCTGCATCAGTAAGCGGCACACAGACAGTTGCGGCTTCTGTTGTAGGTTCTTCTTCTGGCATTGTGGTGTCGTCAAGGTTTTCAGATTCTTCTGGTTCACTCGGCGTTTCTGTAACGTCATTGGGCATCGAATCTGCTGCGGTTGGAATCGCTTCTGTTGCCACAGTGGTTGTAACCTGTGCGGTCGGTGTTGCGGTGGTCGTTGTGTCATCCTCTTTCAGCAATTCCCACGGAATCAGCAAAGAAACCAGGATAACACAAATCAGAAGCGGACATTGTTTCAAAAAATTCATATGTACACACTCCTTTTAGAATCGGAAATACAGGAACGGGTTGCTGGACTGTGTTTCCAGCCGATAAACGGACATCAGGAAAATAGCGAGCAGTCCGAGAATCACCAGTTTGCTGTTTTTGTATTTCTGATACAGTCTTTCTGTGAAGGGGAAACAGAAAATCAGGCAGGCGAGTAGGATGTACCAGTAATCTTTCAGTGCGTTGACAAAATCATTGGTATTGACGAATCCCTGCGTTTCTGTAAAGAATGGGAACAATCTGGAGAAATACGCACCAATATCGTGCATATCCGTCAATGCAAAAATCACCCAAGTCAATGGAATGAGAACGATTACATAAATGTGCTTGATGATTTTCGTCTTTTCCAGCCATTTTCCCAATCCGAGCCGCTCAATGGTGAGCAGGACGAAGAAAATCAATCCCCAGATGACAAAATTCCAGCTGGCACCGTGCCACAAACCGGTAAATGCCCAGACAACAAATGTGTTACGGATGGTTTTGGCTTTGCTGCAACGGCTGCCACCCAGTGGGAAATAGAGATATTTCTTGAACCAACGTCCCAATGTGATATGCCATCTGCGCCAAAATTCCGCCATAGAGCCGGATATGTAAGGATGGTTGAAGTTTCTTGGCATTTGCAATCCCATCATTTCGCCCAGACCGATTGCCATCATAGAGTAACCGGCAAAGTCAAAATAAATCTGAAAACTGTAGGAAATTGCGCCCAACCAAGCGTAAGGACAGGAAAGTGTTTCATAGCCGTAACGGGACATACCAGCCCAAAGCGTTCCCATCGGGTTCGCCAGCAGAACTTTTGCCCCAAGTCCGATGATGAATGTTTTCAGACCAGCTTCCAGATTCAGAACCGAACAACGACGATGCAAAAGAGAAGATTCGATTTCGCCGTATTCGACAATCGGACCAGCGACCAGCTGTGGGAACATCGTCAGAAATGCGCCCAGATTGACGACGTTTTTGACGGGTCTTTGATCCCCACGATAAACGTCGATGATGTAAGATACAATCTGGAATGTATAAAAACTGATGCCAAGTGGCAAGGTGACGTTGACTTCTGGAATCTGAAAATGCGTGACTTTCAATAAGACATTCAGATTTTCGATGATAAAGTTGGTGTACTTAAAGAAGACCAGTAAGCCGAAGTTGTAAACGATTGCGAGTACAAGCCATTGCTTTTTCTGTTTGGGTCTTTCTCCGATAAACCTGCCAAGTGTATAGTTGACGACGATGGATAAGAGCAAAAGCAAGATGTAAAAATGCTCTCCCCATGCGTAAAAGACAAGGCTGCCGATCAATAAAGCTAAATTCTTGTATCGTGTTGGTGTCACGTAGTAAACAATTAAAAAGATCGGCAAAAAGCGATAGATAAATTCAATGCTACTAAATACCATAATTCCCCTCATTTCCCCTGTTATTTCTCTTTGTGAAAATGATGTTGTCCCCTGCATGATTTCATTTTCTGTTCTATCATATCACAAAACGCACAACATGTCAACAGAAAAAAACGAAATCACACATAACGTATGATTTCGTTTTTTCAACATTGTCAATCAGGAAAAATCAAAGCTTGGTCAGGAACTGTGACAACAGAACCACCAGAACCAGTGCAATGGGATAAGTTGCAGCATAAGCAGAAGCTACGTTCGGGGTTTTTGTTGTGTTAATCAGTGCGCCAAGTGCTGGTGTACTTGTCATACCACCGCAGATGGAACCAAGGTTGTTGAACAGGCTCAGCTTCAGGACATACTTTGCAAAGATAAAACCAATCAGAAGCGGAACCAATGTCATCAGAGCACCCCACAGGAACAGCAGTGCGCCGTATTCGCTCAGGGTATCTACAAAGCCTTCGCCGCCTTCGATACCGGCACCAATCAGGAAGAATACCAGACCGAGTTCTTGGAAAATGCTCAGCAGGTGTTCATCAACCTTCAGGCTCAGTTTGCCGATTCTGCCGAAGTGACCAAAAATCAGACCCATAATCAGCGGGCCACCGGTGTTACCCAGATTGAAGGAAGTACCGTGACCGAGCGGGATATTGATGCTGCCCAGAACCAGACCAAGAATCAGTGTCAGTGCAAATGCACCCAGACCGAACTTGTCCATTTCAAACAGCTTACCAACGGATTTCTTATCGCTTTCTGTAGCGCCGGTAACAGCCAGCTTTGCCCGTTCTGCGTCCATGTCAGCGTGCAGGAATCTTGGGACAATCTGCACAAACAGAACAACACCGATAACGCCAAACGGATAAGCAACGCCGTGACCAACTGCGACAATGTTTTTCAGGGTATCATTGTCGCCCAGAGATTCCTGCGCAGCAGCGAATGCCGGTGTACTGGTCAGCGCACCAGACAACAGACCGGTGCTCATCGCAGCATCTACATTCGGAACAAGCAGGGTGATGAGTGCGCAAGTGCCGCAACCAGCAGCAATGATAACTGCACCCAGTGCAACGTAAGAGGTTGCATTCTTTTTCAGGTTCTTGAAAAAGCTCGGGCCTGCGATCAGACCAACAGAGGTTACGAACAGAACCAGACCCAACTGCTGTACAAATGTCAGATAGTTGTCGATGGCAGTCAGACTTGCTTGCCATTCCTCCAGCTTTTCAAATGCAACGCCCTTGAAGTGGCCGGCAAACAAGGCAACCAAGAAAATGGCAGCTGTGCCGAGGGAAACGCCTTTGATGGAAATCTTACCAATCAGGTAACCGACAACAATAATTGCAAACATAAAGAACAAGAACATTGCCATGGTCTTCATGTTGAAGATGTACGTGCCGGCAGCTTCGAACAATTGAAACTTCATTCACATTTTCTCCTTTTTCCTTTTCTATTTTTATGGATGATCGTATGGAAATGTAATGGTATTGTTTGATTCAGCCGGGCGAACGGGAAATGTGACCAGACCACACGTTTCCGGTGCGTCCTGCAACCTGATTGACATGTACGAGACATCAAACAACTACGATATTAACACCCACGTCTTGCATTATACCATATTATCAGTTTTCATGTCAAGGAAAAAGCGATTTTTTTGATAATTTCTGTTTCCAGCCGGAATTCTCCCTCGACTTTTGTAACAAATGCCGAAACGAGTTTTGGTTTGGAATTTTTTTCCTTTTGCAATGCGACAAAAAAACAGAAAAAAGGGTTTCTTTTTTTCAGCAGGTGTGCTATAATAAAGAAAAAAGGAGGCAGACCACATATGCAGGAAAAAAAGAAAAGAGCCGGCGGCATTCTGGCTGGCGTAGCAGCATCTGTGTTGCTTTTGGTTGCGCTGCGTTTTACGCTGTTTCATGCGCTTCTGGACAATTGGGTGGCAATCAACACGATGACGAACAGCACTTGGCTGGAAGACAATGCCGAACAGATTACGCTGTCATCGACAGAAGATGAAGCAGCGACCGAACCGGAAGAAACACAGAACAGTGACCTGTATGAAAGCATTTCTTTGGACAACACGGAAATTTACAATGGGGATCTGATTCTGGTAAATGGCGATTATGCGTACCAGAGCACAGATGAATCGGCATTGATGACGCTTTATGGAAACAAATCAGATTCCTACTATGTCAGTGGATCAGAACTGATGTTACGGGAAGATGTGGTGGACAATCTGAATACCATGTTGGATGATTTCCGCACGGCAACAGAACATGACGACATTATTATTATCAGTGGCTATCGCACCACGGAACAGCAGCAGACATTGTATGACAACGATCTGGAGTCAACCGGCTTGGAAACGTCTACCTTGGTTGCGATGCCGGGGTATAGTGAACACGAAACGGGTTATGCAATGGACTTCTCCCTGTTCGATGGGGTCAATTCCAGCGACTATGACGGAACCGGAGAGTATGCGTGGATCAATGAAAACTGCGCACACTATGGATTTGTCCTGCGGTATCCGGAGGACAAGACAGATGTAACATCCTATCAGTATGAATCTTGGCATTATCGTTATGTCGGACAGCCGCACGCTTACTATATGCAGAAAAATGATCTCTGTCTGGAAGAGTATGTCGAAGCACTGCGTGACTACACGATTGATGCACCATTGGAAATCACCAACTGGGACGGAAAGGTTTATCAGGTTTATTATGTACCGGCAGAAGAGGGAGACAGCACCTATGTAATGGTACCGCCTGATCTGGAATACACCATTTCCGGAAATAACATAGATGGTTTTCTGGTTACGGTAGACACGGGGGTAACCAATCTGGATGCAGCAGAATCCGCATCGGAAGAAGATGCAACAGAAGATACAGATGAAACAGCAAACGAAACAGAAGGAACGACAGAAGAAACGGAAGATACAGAGGAAGTTACAACAGAAACAGACGAAGAGACGGACGAATAAGCAGAAAAGTATTTGCATGGTGGACGATTGTTCACAGCACGGAAACGTTATCATGTTTTGAGAATAAAGTTTGATGGGGTGGATTCTTTATAAATCATGGTTTTCAGAGCGGGAAATTTGTTTTTTAAGGTGCTTTTTGCTACAGAAACAACTTTTTTCAATTTCTTTTTATTTTTTCTTGAAAAACACGAGAAAAGCGTGTATAATAGAAGTTGTGCAAGACAGATCTTTTTTCGATTGTCTGCACGGAAACTTCAAAATTATGCAGGAGGTTTTACCCATGGTATTCAATTTTAAGAATCAGTACTTGCAGGGTGTTTATGAAAAGACTGCTAAGTGCTATGCAAACGAACCGGAATTTTTGCAGGCTGTCGGCGAAGTGCTGCTGTCTCTGGAACCGGTTGTAGCAAAGGATCCGTCTTATGAGACAAACGGTGTCATTGACAGAATCGTAGAACCGGAGCGGATGATCAGCTTCCGTGTTTCTTGGGTAGATGATAATGGTAAGGTACAGGTAAACCACGGTTACCGTTGCCAGTTCAACTCTGCAATCGGTCCGTACAAGGGCGGTCTGCGTCTGCACCCGTCTGTTTGTCCGTCTGTTATCAAGTTCCTGGGCTTTGAACAGATCTTCAAGAACAGCCTGACAAGCCTGCCGATGGGCGGCGGTAAGGGTGGTTCTGACTTCGACCCGAAGGGCAAGTCTGATAACGAAGTAATGCGTTTCTGCCAGAGCTTCATGACAGAGCTGAGCAAGCACATCGGTGCTGACACCGACGTTCCGGCTGGCGATATCGGTACAGGCGCAAGAGAAATCGGTTACATGTTCGGTCAGTACAAGAGACTGCGCAACGAATTTACCGGCGTTCTGACTGGTAAGGCACTGTCTTATGGCGGTTCTCTGGCAAGAACAGAAGCAACTGGTTACGGTCTGCTGTACTTCACAGAAGAAATGATGAACGTAATGAAGAACGATTCCGTTAAGGGTAAGACCATCGTTGTTTCTGGTTCTGGTAACGTTGCAATCTATGCAACAGAAAAGGCAACACAGCTCGGCGGTAAGGTTGTTGCACTGTCTGACTCCAACGGCTACATCTACGATCCGAACGGCATCAATCTGGATGTTGTAAAGCAGATCAAGGAAGTAGAAAGAGGAAGAATCAAGGAATATGTAAACCGGGTAGAAGGTGCAACCTACACAGAAGGCTGCAAGGGTATCTGGACCATTCCGTGTGACGTTGCTCTGCCGTGCGCAACACAGAACGAAATCGACGGCGAATCTGCTGAAATCCTGATCAAGAACGGCACAAAGGTTGTTGCAGAAGGTGCAAACATGCCGTCTACACCGGAAGCAATCGAGAAGTTCCAGGCTGCTGGTCTGCTGTTTGGTCCGGCAAAGGCTGCAAACGCTGGTGGCGTTGCAACATCTGGTCTGGAAATGTCTCAGAACAGCGAACGTCTGTCTTGGACTTTCGAAGAAGTAGATGCAAAGCTGAAGGATATCATGGTAAACATCTTCCACAATGCTTACAATGCTTCTAAGGAATATGATGCAGAAGGCAATCTGGTTGTTGGTGCAAACATCGCCGGCTTCCTGAAGGTTGCAGATGCAATGAAGTGGCAGGGTGTTGCATATTAATTGATGCAACCTGCAAAATCAGTTACAGACAAGTAATTTGAGAAAAGGAACTCGTTTCTATGCCGGGGTCGGTAATGGAGGCGAGTTCTTCTTTTTGTAGGATACTATTATAAATAATATAGGTATGTAAATATATAAGACGAATGCATAATGGAGGGAATGACCTATGCGGATTGCCATTGCACAGACTGATATTCTTTATGAACAATATGAAAAAAACAAAGACGCTGCTGTCTCTATGGTGCAGCAGGCACGTGCACAGAAAGCACGATTGGTTCTCTTTCCGGAGATGAGTTTTACTGGCTTCTCCATGAGAATTGCGGAGGACATTGCGGCGGGACAAGATACCCTTACATGGATACCGGAACTCGCTTCCGCCAATCGGATTTATATCGGATTCGGCTGGGTTGCAGATGCCGGAACGGGAAAAGCAGAAAATCATTATAGCATTATTGCACCGGATGGCAATATGGTACTGGATTATGTCAAGATTCATCCGTTTTCTTACGCCGGAGAAGATCTGGTTTTCGAGAAGGGCAATCATCTTGCCATCTGTGAGATTGACGATTTCCGGATTGGCTGTTTTATTTGTTACGACCTGCGCTTCCCACAGGTTTTCTCTGCGGTTGCTGCGGAGACGGATTGTATTATTGTACCGGCAAACTGGCCGAAACGACGGAGACATCACTGGAATGCGTTGTTGGCTGCCCGTGCCATCGAAAATCAACTCTATGTTGTCGGTGTAAACTGTGTCGGAAGACAAGGACAGCATCGTTACAGTGGCGATAGCCGTGTAATTGCACCGACCGGAGAAAAATTATTGAATTGTGGAAAAGCTGTAGGTTGTTATTTTTGTGAGATTGAAAAAAAATCTGTCTTGGAAATACGTCGGACATTTCCGGTTTATGCCGATCGCCGTCCAAATTTATATGCCAAATTCCAGTAAAAATGGAAGTGCAACGGAAAAAACACCGTCGTTCTATCGTACTTTTCACCAAAATAGTTGACAGAAATTGTGCAATATCAACAATTTTAAAAAAGTGTTTTTGTCTTTCTATACAAAAAAACTTGAAACTGTATCGGATTCGTTTAGAACGACTTGACAATCTATGCTTTTTGTGGTATTATATTTTTATCGAATGTTGATATGATGGTAGGAACGGGAAATTGCCATCCATATAGAAGAAATAAAAGGTGAACAGATATGACAGATAAGGAACTGCGAAAATTAAAGAAAACGGAAATGTTGGAGTTGATGATTGCGCTACGGAACGAGCTGGATCGGGTGCAGGCGGAAAATGATGCACTGCGAGAGAAGCTAAAGACGGCTGAGAAAAGCGCATTTCATCAGGTCGAAACAGAGGCAGTCGCCGCCGTGCGATCGCTATTGCAAGTAATTGAAGCAGAAACGGATACTTGTCGAGAAAAAATCAAAGCCACGTCCCAGACAGATGAGACGAAAACGCAGTAAGGAGAATGGGAAATGGACGAAATAAAAGAGGGAGAAAGGGATTTTCCAACGGCGTCGCAGCTGACAGCAGCATTGAAACAGAGACGGTATCGGCAAGAATTCAGCAGAATGCTTCGCAGCACGATATCTTCTTTGTTGGTTGTTGCAGCGATAGCCGTTTTAATTTCGATGTTGTTTCTGCCGGTACTGCGTGTAACGGGTTCGAGTATGACACCGACACTGGTCAATGACGAACTGGTTATCTGCAACAAGCGGAGCAACTTCAAGAGTGGTGACGTAGTGGCTTTTTATTTCAACAATAAGATTTTGTTGAAGCGAGTCATCGGCGTAGCAGGCGACATCATTGATATGGACGAAGACGGAACGGTTTACGTGAACGGAGAGAAGCTGGACGAGCCGTATGTAGAAGATCTGGCATACGGGGAATGCGATTTGGATTTACCGTATCAAGTGCCGGAGAGCAGAGTGTTTGTAATGGGCGATCATCGTTCGACATCGGTTGACAGTCGTTCGAGCGTGGTTGGCTGTATTGCGGAAGAATATATTGTTGGTCGGGTCATATTCAGGGTCTGGCCGCTTCAAAAAATTGGAACATTGGGTAATTAGGCAATCGGATTTGTGCGAGAGGAGGAAATGCCATGCGCAATTTACAAGATGATGTGATGGAGATTATAAAGGATCATAAGAGAAGGAAACGGTATGTGGCATTTCTCACAGCACTTTCCTTGATTGTGTCGATTATTGTGCCTTCGGCACTGATTATGCCGGCAATCAGTATGACACGGGAAGCGTATTCCGGAGAGGAAGCCGTGACGGAAGAGATTGCGTTGGTGGGGGATGAAAGTGGTGTAGATACGACTAATATGTTGAGTGTAGATTCTTGTATTAAAGGAGTATCTATGACAATTGGGAACACTCCTTTTGATGAAAGCAGAGAGTATGATAGTTCTACTGGTAATGTAACGTTTGAATTAGAATATAATACGACTATTAATGGCGACAGCGAAAATGCTCAGTTTTTCTTTGAAAAAAATGAGAATGGTACAGTGAAAACCACCACAGATAGTGATGGTAACGTAACATCTGTCAAAAATGGTAAAAACCAAATATATATTACAACTAATTTTTCTAATGTTGGTTTGGATGCAACTTTGGTAACGCAAGACGTAGATGGAGTATTGGAAGCAATCGTAACTGATCCTTACTACGAAAATGGGTCGAAAAAGGCAGGTACTGCCCAAATAGTAGGCGATTACATCGTAATAACGTTGACAGATGAATACATTGAGTATTTAGGGTCAGCTAAGGACGGCGGTAGCCCTACTTATGCTCTGATCGGAAGTTTGAACTTTGAAGGTGAAATTAAGC
Organism: uncultured Ruminococcus sp.; assembly: GCA_964399025.1. Lineage (GTDB taxonomy): Bacteria > Bacillota > Clostridia > Oscillospirales > Ruminococcaceae > Ruminococcus_C. The sequence goes on from CAYNPC010000013.1 coordinate 18,874, forward strand.
GTTCCAGTGATGCTAGCGGTGACCAGACATTAGAAATTGGTGAAAAAGAGATCACTGTCAAGTTCAAAGACAGCTACCCGAAGATTAACAGCAAGAGCGGTTGGACTTCCAATAATAGTGACGGGAAAATTTACTGGACAGTTGATATTGACAATGCGGCTTATCTGAGCGATTATGTATTTTCGGATTCGATGCTGGTAGGTGCGGCTGATATAAAAATAAATGGT
>CAYNPC010000014.1:0-6782 GCA_964399025.1 uncultured Ruminococcus sp.
TGACGTGTAATCAACAAAAAATGATGCCATGCTTGCTGAATCATGTTGATGCTCCTATCTGATTTGATTCCGATTCCATTTTATCCCATTTCCGCTTCCAACAAAATCATCTCTTCCAACGCCGCATCCAGTGCTGCACGCAGGGCTTCCATCTGGCTGCATTTTGCCTGCATCAGATTGAAATCGCTATAGACTTCTTCCTTTGTCATTTCCTCATTGAGGGCATCCAGTTCCATCTGCATTTCTTCCGTCTGCTGTTCCAGCTGCCGCATCCGGTTGCGCTGCTGCGCTGCTTTTGCACGCTGCTCTTTGGAACGATACGTTGATTTTTCATCCTTTTTCTGTTCCGTCCCAACTGCCTGTGCAGCATTGGCAGCGGCAGCTTCTCTCTTGCTCTCTTCCAGCCAGCTCTGGAAACCGCCCTTGCAAATCTTTGCACCTTCCGGCGTGATTTCCATCACATGATCTGCCACCTGATCCAACAGATATCGGTCATGTGATACGAATAAAATCGTTCCGGTAAAGGTTTTCATTGCATCTTCGATGACTTCTTTCATGGCAATATCCAAATGGTTGGTCGGTTCGTCGAGAATCAGAATATTGCCTTTTTCCAACATCATCACCGCAAAGCAGACTTTCGCCCGCTCGCCACCACTCAGGACACCAACCTGTTTGTAGACTTCTTCGCCAGTAATCCGCACCTTTCCCAACAGGCTACGGACATCGTAGTCCAACCAAGTCGGCACTCGGTCATGAATTTCCTGCATGACGGTTTTAGTGGGGTGCAGATTGGTGCTTTCCTGTTCAAAATAAGAAATTTTCGTCTGCGCAGCCCAGCGGATTTTTCCCGTGTGCGGCAGCTGTCCCTGTAAGATTTTTAACAGTGTGGATTTGCCGACACCGTTTTCCCCGATGATGCCCCATTTTTCTCCCCGACGCACCTCAAATGAAACCGGTTCTGCCAGCACTTTCCGTTCCGTGCCGCTGCCGACCGCAATGGCGATGTCCTGTACTTGCAGCACCTGCTGCGGCGGTTCTACATCATATGTGAACTGTACCCGTGCCTGTTTCTGATAGGTAATCGGTTTTTCGATGCGTTCGATTTTTTCCAGCTGCTTCATACGGCTTTGTGCACTTTTTGCGGTAGAAGCTCGGGTCTGATTGCGTGCAATATAATCTTTCAGTTTGGCGATTTCTTTTTGCTGCAATTCATATTCTTTCATCTGCCGGACAACGGCGGCTTCTTTCTGCACGGTATAGGCAGAATAATCTCCCCGATATCGTGTCAGGACACCGTGTTCAATTTCGCAGATGGAAGTACAGAGTCGATTCAAAAAATAACGGTCATGGGAAACCAGCAGCAAGGCACCTTTATAATCCTTCAGGTAATCCTCCAACCACATAACGGTTTTGAAATCCAGATGGTTGGTCGGCTCGTCAAGAATCAACAGGGTTGGTTCTTCCAGCAGCAGTTTGGCGATGGCAAGTCGGGTCTTTTCCCCACCGCTGAAACTGGAAATCAGCCGATCATATGTTTCCGCCCCGAACCCCATTCCGTTCAGCACCATTTTTATTTTCACATCAATCTGGTAGCCATCGTTGCTTTCAAAATAGGTCTGCAACTGATGATACTGTTCGGCAGCAGCTTCCGAACCGGTTGCCAGTTCCGCTTCCAATGTCTGCATTTGTTTTTGCGCATCCAGCAGTGATTGAAATACTTGTCGCATTTCATGCCAGACGGTCTGTTCCTTGTCCAGTCCGCCCATCTGTTCCAGATACCCGATGGTGGTACGGCTGCTGCGGACAATTTCGCCATCGCCGTCCTGCACATGATCCGGCAGAATTTTTTCTGTGATGATTTTCAGAAGTGTTGATTTTCCACAGCCATTCACACCGATCAGACCAATCCGGTCACGGTCTTCGATGGTCAGATGAATATGTTTCAGCAGCGGTGTACCATTATATATTTTATTGACATCTGTCAGTTGCAGCAGCATAACCCATTCTCCTATTTCCTAAAAGTAATACGGATATTATAGCACGTCCCCAAAGAAAAGTCAAATTTCAAAACTTTACAGAAAATACAAATCGCTGTGTAGAAATATAGCCCAATATATGGTATACTTAAAACATCAGAAAACAGCATAATTGGAAACGCACATTCCTCCGGAATGATAACGAACAACACGGTTTTTGACCGGTCACGTTACTTTTTCAGGAGGTTTTTTTATGCCAAAAAACAAATTGCAGGAAGTTATTTTTACCATCATGATGGTGATTGTCATGGTATACGTTATGATCTGCTACAACATTGCGCTGAACACGGGTGGCTTACAGAATTCTGTTTTCCTGTCAGCCTTTCGGGAACTGGCAATCATGGGACCGATTGCGTTTTTACTCGACTTCTTTCTGGTTGGCGGTCTGGCGAAAAAGATTGCTTTTCAGATGGTAGATGTCAAGACAGAACGACCGTTTCATCTGATTCTGGCGATTTCCGCTGTTTCGGTTGCATTTATGTGTCCGCTGATGAGTCTTGCCGCAACCATCCTGTTCAAGGATGCCGGTGTACAATTTGTCAGTGTCTGGCTGCAAACAACCGCTTTCAATTTCCCAATGGCACTGTTCTGGCAGCTGTTCTACGCTGGTCCGCTGGTACGGTTCTTGTTCCGCCATATTTTCAAGGAAAAGCAAAAATAAAATCAAGCTACAAAAAAGCTGTTCCCATCGTGAAAGACGGGGACAGCTTTTTTTCGTATGCAATTTGCATCCGCTCTCATTCTCAAAAATGAAAGAACCCTTTTTTCTTTTTCGGTTGTGCCGTTGCACGTGCGGCGATGATATCCGCCATTTCTCCAACATTCTTCATGCCGGAAACTTCCTTCATCTGAAATTGCATCCGAAATTCCTGTTCCACTGCTTCAATCAGATTGATATGTTCCAGACTGTCCCAATCTTCAATGTCATCTGCCGTGGTCTGATCGGAAACCACAATGCTTTCATCATCAAAGACATCCCGAAAAACGGCATTCAACCGCTCCATTACTTCTGCATGTGTCATTGTTCCACGCACTCCTTCTGATTCACTGTAATCACATGATTTTTTTCTGTGTAATCCGCAACAGCCATCTCCCAGACACTATCCCCATTTTCCATCTGCTTTGTCTTCCTAAACCCGAATGTTCCGTACAGTTCCTGCACCATCGCATTCTTTGCCGTCTTATAATAGTATCCCACGATTTTCTGAATGCCCTGTGCCCGACACTGCCGTACCAATTCATCCAACATTGCCAGTTCCATATCTCGTTTCAACACCCGACAACTCATCAACCACAAGTCAATATGTAAGATTGCATCGACCTTTTCCCCAATGACAATCGAGACAATCCCGTTGTCACCAAACCGGTCTGACAATTGTCCACAAAGCCGGATGTAGCGATCGGACGATGCCACCGCTTCCATTTCGCTCTGATTGTAGCGTTTTGTCGTCAGGTTGAACTGATTGCTTTTATTGGTCAGCTGTACAATTCGTTGCAGATAAATCGGCGCAAAATCTGTAATCGTTCCCTGCATTTCCAGACTGTGCAGATACGCCGTATAATCGGAAAATGTCTTCTGCATCTGCGCACGCTGTGCATTTTCCTTATACATTTCATTCCGTTTCGCATCGTCCTTAGAAAGCGTTGTCACTTCAAAATAGCCTGCTCGGTCAAGCTGTCGCAGACACGCTTCCACACAGTCAAATTCCGGTACGGCAATCCCCGGAATCTGTGCTGATACAATCGCCCGTTCTGCCGGATTGTCATCGACAAAAACAATACTTTCCGGCAGCAGTTGTAACTCCTGCGCCGTTTCGAGTAAGTTCTGATCTTTCGGTTCCCAGTTGGCTTTGATGGTGACAAAATCATCCGGTTTCAGCACACAACTCGGATGCCGCAAGCCCAATTCTGCATTTTCCGGTTCATTCTTGGAGCAAACGGTCAGCAGCACACCGATATCTTTCTGTGCTTTCAGGTAACGCTGCAATTCTTCGTACGCCTGTCCCATTGCGGTTTCGTGTCCGATTTCAATGCCTTCCTGCCCATCGTCTCCGATGACACCACCCCAAAGTGTATTATCCAGATCCAATGCCAACACTTTTTTGTTTTTGCCATAGATAGAACGGATGATTCTGGTCAGATTGTACGCAAAATCCGGAATGGCTGGTACGCAGAGTGCGTACTTATACAGATACCAATAAGACGGTTCCAGCCACGCATCCAGCCCATAGCAAGCAGAAAGATAATGGATATCATGGATGTAAAATGCAGTATGCGCATTGGCATAGTCGTAGAATTTACAATTCAATCGGGTGATAAAATTGCTTTTCCCGTGTATGTCAGAAGCATCCCGATTGCCCAGCAGCCGGTAGGACGGCATTTCAAAATTGTTTTGGATGATCGGGCAGTGATACACCTGCGCCAGTCGATCCCACATCTGTGTAAAATGCGTATACTGCCGTTCCAATGCTGCTTCAACCACTTCCGCTGCACAATATGGGTTCTGCGGAAATTCTGTAATGTTGCGACTGGTGGTATGAATGAAAATCAAATCCGGCGCAAATGCCTCCAGTTCCGGATTTTCAAACATGGCATCCTGCCAGTACTGCGCATATTCCGACTGATAGAACGTCGGTTGAATGCCGTTATCCAGCAGAAACAACTCCAGTACAGAGACAATGTCGTTGGTGGTCGAACCACCCAGCACGGCAATTTTTTTCTCGATGCGCTGTGTGCCATCTGCCAGCAACGCTTTTTTGATTTTTCTTCGGTTCTTTAAAATCCATGCACCATCAAACGGTACTTGCAATTCTTTCACGTATTCTACTCCTTTTTTGTTCTGACTTATTGCAGTCGATTGCTTTCCAGATAAGATTCATTGCTGCCTGTTGCACTATAAGTATTCATCGTAAACAACAGATCGGTACAGCCAACTTCCTGACAAAATTCAATCGCATTCAGATCAAAATACCGGATGTCGCAGACATAGATATTTTCAAATGACTGTGTCAGGAACGGAACCAGTGCGTTGCCGTAGCTGTCCTTAAAGATAACCAATGTTCTGCCATTGTCGCAATCTGTCTCCACGTGAGTAATCTTATCGTCGCCACCCATGAAGACCAGATAATACATACTATTATCGTAGCCATCAATGTCAATCAGCAAATCGCCCTCTTCCGGATCGGTGAAGCTGGTGCTGTAATACGTTGTTGTGTATTGATTCTGCGGAATGTAATACGTAAATTCCTCCGGATTGTTCAGCAGAATTGCACTTTCTGTGTATGTATACATTGATCCAACAAAATCTGTCTTCGTTTCTGTATCGTAGGTAGAAAGATCTGCAAATGGCACATCGGCTGTTTCTGCGAATGCCTGTGCCGCATAATAAGCACCCAGTGGCAACCAGTGATGGTCTGTCCGTGCGTAGATTGCCTCTGCTGTATGCGGTGACAACGCTGCATAGACATCGACTGTCTTCACGTCCTGCAAATACTGATTGATATTGTTGATATTGTCAATTTCACTTGCAGAGTAGTTTGCATATTCTTCCGGCAGATAATATGTTACGGCTGTCGTGTCGACCATGGAATAAACCTGCACATCCTCGCCCAGTGCTTCCTGATATGCATTCAGGTTTTCTGCATAATCCTGCCCTGTGGAGAAGCTACCGCCAAAAACGCAGATGGCACGCTTGTGATCCAAGATAATCCCATCTCCGATTTCTGTAGCCGGTTCATCATCCGGATCTTCTGTTGTTGTCACAACGGTTGTAGTGACTTCTGTTTCCGTTTCTGTGGCAACCGCTTCTACATTGGTTGTGGTTTCTGAAGTCGTCGTAACAGCGGCAGAAACAGCATCCTGTTGGCCGACCTGCTGGACATTGCCATAGAAAACCGTATCCTCTTCGCCGTGGAATCCTGCCCATTGCATAATAGAAGAAATGGCTTTCTTGAACGTGCTCCGATAAGGAACGGTGTCGTTATAATACTCCGTCAGACCGGATGTATAAGAGCCATCCAGCAGACTTGCCCATGTGAAATCTGGTTTTTCTGCCAGTGTCCGATTTTCCTCATAGGAAATCGTCGAACGAGGCGCAACCAACAAGAACACACCCAGTACACAGACAATCGCACCCAATACACTAATGACCATGGTCATTGCCATATGTTCTGCTTTCTTCTGCAAATACGCCCGTTTTGTCATCGGCTTGCGTTCTGGTGGGATTGGCGGTGCAGCAGAAACAGCATCTTTGACAGAAGCAATCACGGCTGCCTTATGTTTTTGCTGTGCGATTTCCTCTGGTGTCGGTGGCGTTTCCACTGGCGCATCCTGAAAATCATTGAACAACCGATGATAGAACGCTGCCGACTCCAACGGCTTTGACGGCTCTTCCGGCTGCGATTGTGAAACCGGCTTTGCCTGCGCTTGTGCCTGTGATTGTGGTTTCGGCTGCGGCTTCGGTTGTTGTACTGGTTGTGGAATTGGTTGTGGCGTTGGTTCAGGTTGCGGTGCAGATTGGATCTGTTCCGCTTCTCGTGCCGCCTGCTCAGCAAGTGCTGCTTGTTCAGCAAGTGCTGCTTGCTCCCGTCTCTTCCGGAGCGTTGCCGTAGAAACAAACGGTTCTTCCGGCTCTGGTTCTGCTACCATTTTTGGAGTTGTAACAGGGCGAACCGGTACCGTCTCAAGCGGTGTTGCATCCGGCATTTTTGGCATATTTCTTGCATTGCGGATGGCTCGCACGGGCTG
>CAYNPC010000014.1:6882-18778 GCA_964399025.1 uncultured Ruminococcus sp.
TTGCATCCGGCATTTTTGGCATATTTCTTGCATTGCGGATGGCTCGCACGGGCTGCCTTTTCGGTGCTGGTGCTGGTGTTGCTACCGGTGTCGGCGTTGGTGTCGAAACCGGAGTTGGTGCTGGTGTCGGTGCTGGAACGACAATTGGCTCCTGCGTTGGTTCCGGAATGGGCGCAGAGACTGGCTCAGGAATTGGTTCTGGAACTGATTCTGAGACTGGTTTTGGAATTGGTTTCGAGATTGGTTCTGGAATGAATGCTGGGATTGGCTCTGGTTCTGACATTTCCTCTTCTGGCAATCCTGCAAAGAATCGGTCGTAGAAAGAGGTGTCCTGCTGTACCGGTTCCGTCGACTTTACCGGTCGTGACATTGGCGAAATCGTAACAGGCTGTTGTACCTGCTTTTGCACGGATGGTTGTACTGGTTGTGATTGTTGTACCGGTTGTTGTACCGGCTGCTGTACGGGTTGTGATACAGGCTGCTGCACCGGTTTTGTTTGCTGTACCGGCTGTGCCTGTGTTGGTGTCTGTTGTAACACCGGCGGCGTTGTGAGAATCTGCCGTTCCGGCACTTTCCCATAATAAGTCGTAGCCGCATTCGGCACACGCTGCATTGTCTGCGCTGCCGCTTCTCTTGCTTTTTGCTGGTCTGCGATTTTCTGCTCCCGTTCTCGTTGCGTCCGCTGCGCAAGGGAGTGCATCCCCGATGCTGGTGTCGGATTCTGATTTTTCTTCTTCATGATAGCAATCCCCCCTTAGAACCGCAGATATAAGAATGGTCGGTTGGTGGCATTGACCAGCAGAATGCTGGAAACCAACAAGATCAACACTGCCATCGCAACACCGCAGACAGACCATGTCAGATAAGCCCCCGGACTCTTCTGCATCGACCGTTTCGGCAGATTCAGAATCGGGAAACAACAAACCAATGCCAACAGCAACAAGAACAGATTCGAAGTCAGCGATGTCTGCAATACCGCATCAGTTGCTCCATTTCCGCCCATGCCGAACATACATTTCAGACAAGTGCCCAATTCACCGAAATCTTCAAAATAGAAAATGCCGAAGCCGACAACGATGACAAGCTTATTATAGATATGCCGGATGGCAAGCGGGATTTTTTTCATGCGCTTCTTGCCAATCAACTGTTCTATCAAGATAAATACGCCGTAGTACAATCCCCACAGGATAAAGTTCCAGCTTGCACCATGCCACAGACCCGTTAAGAACCAGACAAGGAACAGACCGCCGAACTTCCGACGTTTGCCGAATATCGGTATGTACAGGACATAATCCCGGAAAAACGTTCCGAGGGAAATATGCCAACGCTGCCAGAACTCTGTGATATCTTTGCACAGGAACGGATAGCGGAAGTTCTCGTCCAACCGGAATCCGAACATACGGGAAATACCGATTGCCATATCGGAATAACCGGAAAAGTCAAAATAAATCTGCAACGCATAGAGAATGACACCATACCATGCGCCCAGCATAGTCTGATGGTCAATATTGCCGTTTGCAAGGAACTGGTCAACAATATTGCCGAGATTGTCGGCAATTATCACCTTTTTGCCCAGACCAATGACCGTCCGCAATATGCCTTCCTTGATTCCCATCAGCTCCGAACGACGGGCAGAAAGCTGATACTGTACCGTTTCATACCGGACAATCGGGCCTTGCGTGATAATCGGGAAGAATGTCATATAGAGCAGAAAATCGGAAAACTTTTCTTCTGCTTTCACCTTCCCCCAGTAGCAATCTACAATATAGGAGATGGCACGGAACGTATAAAAACTGATGCCAATCGGCAACGGCATATCCGGAACAGGAATGTTTGTGGAAAGCAACGCATTGAGGTTTTCCACCAGAAAGCCAGTATACTTAAACAGTACCAACATCCCGATGTGGAAAATCAGGGAAACAGCAAGGGAAATTCTTGCCGTCCGGCTATCCGGATTGGTCGTAATCAATCTACCGAGCAGATAGTTCAACAAAATGCTCATCAGAAGCAGCCAGAGAAAGACCGGTTCTCCCCAAGCGTAAAAGACCAGAGAGAAGAGAATCAATACAGCATTCCGATAGCTTGGTTTTGCCACGTAGTACACAATCAGTGAGAGCGGCAAGAAAAGATAAAGAAAAAATAAACTTGAAAATACCATATCGTGCCATGCCTCATTCTTTCGTTACAGGATTTCCAGTCGCTTCTGTCGTTTGTTCTGTCAGAGCAGTCAGGGCAGTTTGTCCTGTCGGGTCGGTTTTTTCTACAGTCGCCTGAATACCGGCTGCCAGACCTGCCAATCCCTGAATTTCGCTTGGGATAATAATCTTTGTTGCCTTGCCGTCTGCTGCTTTCTCGAAGGCTTCCAGTGCTTTCAGTTGCAGAACAGACTGATTCGGGTTTGCCTGATTCAGCTTGACCAGACTCTCTGCCAACGCTTGCTGTACCACTGCAATGGAACGGGCTTCGCCGTCTGCGATGCGCACCTTCTGTTCCCGAATGGCTTCACCCTTGAGGATTGTGGCTTCCTTTTCTGCTTCCGCATGCAGAATTGCCGCTTCTTTATCTGCCTTAGCACGCAGGATTTTGGCTTCCTGTTCGCCTTGTGCCACTTTAATCTGATATTCTTTTTCGCCCTCTGCACGCAGAATCTTTTCTCGTTTTTCCCGTTCTGCCTTCATCTGCTTTTCCATCGCATTCTTGATGTCGGTCGGTGGGTCAATGTTTTTCAATTCCACACGGATGACTTTGATGCCCCAACGATCCGTTGCGTGGTCGATGGTTTCGGTAATTTTTGTATTGATCAGGTCACGGGAGTTGAGCGTTGCATCAAATTCCAATTCGCCAATGATGTTACGCAACGTCGTGGCGGTCAGGTTCTCAATGGCAGCCATCGGGCGTTCTACGCCGTAGGCAAACTGTACCGGATTGGTAATCTGGAAAAAGACAACCGTATCAATCTGCATGGTAACGTTATCCTTTGTGATTACCGGCTGCGGCTTGAAGTCCACGACCTGTTCTTTGATGGAAACCTTCTTGGAAACCCGATCCAGAAACGGAACCAGAAAATGCACACCGGTCTCCCATGCCTGATAGAATTTCCCCAACCGCTCTACAACATAGATGTTGGACTGCGGTACAATCTTGATATGTGCAATCAGGAGCACAAGAATGACAACAATGACGATAAAGATAACAAAAAAGCTCATAGAACTACTTCCTTTCGATTTTCAGCAATGTTAGAAATTAGGTTAGCATTTAAGATTGTGTGGTCTGTGCTGTCTGTGCCGGCTGTTCTTCCGGTTCTGTCTGTGTCTGCATCGGAACGACAAACAGTTTTGTGCCATTGATTGCCTGCACCGTTACCATTTCTCCTTCCGGAATGACCAGATTGGGTTCAGAAAGTGCAATCCAGTCAATATCATCCACTCGTACACGCCCTGTTCCCTTTTTCGGGTCGATTGTCTGCACCACAAGCCCGTGTTTGCCCAGATCCAAACGCAAATTGGTGTCATGCGTGGTGAAATTGGTGAATTTCCGGACGAGCGGTCGGGTCAGCAGCAGCAACAACGAAGTTGCCACCAGAAACAGCACAGCCTGTAACCAGACCGGCGCACCAAATAACGCCGCAATCAATGCCACCAGTGCCCCAGCTGCTGCCCAGATAGAAACCAGTTGCTGTGAGGCGATTTCCACTACAACTGCCAGTACAAACAGGATTCCCCAAAACCAAAGCTCCATATGCCTGCTCCTTTCCCGTTTCTTTTGGTTTTCTTTGTCCAGTATATCATATTTTTTTGATTTTGTAAAGAGAAACCTTTTCTATTTTTTTCGTCCGTCTCTTTCCTGAAAAACGCCGGACAATCTCGCTTTGTTTAAAAATGATTTAATAATATTTCAATCGAAATTTATTATTGTTGCATAGCATTTTCACCGATTTGTTGTATAATATTCAGAGAATCTGATTTTGGAAAGGAACAAAACTTTTATGAAAAAATTACTCACCATCTTTCACGGCTTCTGTATGGCACTGGCTGACAGTGTCCCCGGCGTTTCAGGCGGCACAATCGCCTTTCTGCTGGGATTCTACGACCAATTTGTCGGTTCGCTGGACGACCTGATTTCCGGCAACAAGCAGAGCCGCATTGCCGCCCTGAAATTTCTCATCAAACTGGGCATCGGCTGGGTGATTGGCTTCCTGCTGGCAGTCGTCATCCTTGCAAACGTATTTGAAAGCCATATCTACCTTGTCTCCTCTTTGTTCATAGGATTCATCCTGTTTGCCATTCCCATTGTCATTTTAGAGGAAAAAGCCTGTCTGAAAGCACATCTCAACCGCAGTTTCATGATTTTGATTGGCATTGCGATTGTCTCTTTCATCACCTACTTCAATCCCGTCAGTGGCGGCGATGGCATGGATCTGAGCAATCCGCATATCTGGACATATCTCTATGTCTTTGTCTGCGGTGCGATTGCCATCTGTGCCATGATTCTGCCGGGTATTTCCGGTTCGACCCTGCTTTTGATTTTCGGCATCTACTTGCCGGTCATTACAGGCATCAAGGATTTGCTGAATATGGATTTCCATGCGCTGCCGGTTCTGATTGCCTTCGGACTGGGGGTCATTACCGGTGTCATTTCTATCATTAAAATTGTCCGCTCTGCGTTGCAGAAGCATCGGGCTGCTATGGTCTATTTTATTCTGGGGCTGATGCTGGGTTCTCTCTATGCCATCGTCATGGGGCCAACCACACTGGATACGCCGCAGGAGCCGCTGTCGCTCTCTACTTTCAGTATTCTATTCTTCCTGATTGGTGCGGCTGTCATTGTCATCATGCAGGCAAGCAAGCTGCTCTCTCAGAAGCGTGCTGCTGCGGAATCCAACTCGTAACAAAAAAATTTTTTATATTTTCCGAAAAAAATGAGATTTTTGATCCCGTTCAGTTGTTATATGGGTGAAGTACTTCAAAACAGCAGAAAGGGGGAAACCAGAATGGAAAAAACAATCTTTCAAGAAAAACTCACACAGTACAAGGATATGGTCTATCGGGTCGCCTATACGTATCTCCACAATCAGGCAGATGCCGAAGACATTTCGCAGGAGACATTCCTCAAATTCTATCAGCTGCCCGAACCGTTTGCAGATACCGGTTTTGAAAAAGCGTGGCTGATTCGTGTGACCATCAACGCTTGCCACAATCTCCGGAAATCCGTATGGTACAGCCGTCGGGCTGCCAGCAAAGAAATTCCGGAATTGTTCTCCGACCCGACCGACAACCTCCTCTACGAAGAGGTGTTTGCACTGCCGGAACGTTATCGGGTCGTGGTGCTACTCTACTACTACGAAGAATATTCCATTCAAGAAATTGCAGACCTTACCGGTCGCAAACTTTCCACCATTCAAACGCAACTTGCCCGTGCCAGAAAAAAATTAAAATTGGCACTGACTGAACAAGGGAGGGAATCTTATGAACAAGGAACGTTACCAACAGGTTATGGATCAAATCCGGATGTCCGATACCTGCGAGCAGAAGATTCTACAGCAGATTGAACAGGATTCCCAGCCGGCTCTGCACCACCGGACATGGAAGCGCAATCTCACCGCTGCCGTTGCCATTGCAGCGTGTGTCGGCATTGTCGGCATGGTTTCTGTCTCTGCCATACAGGGAACAGACTGGATTCATCGGCTATTCCCCAACAGCCGTGACGATGCTGCTGTGTCGCAGTACGCCGCAGAATACGCCGGAAACGTCTCTGCATTCTCTGCCGATCTGGATGATCTGGATGCAGAACTGGTGGCGGCTTTCGCCGATGAAACCAACCTTTATTATGCAATCCACATTACACCAAAAACGAACGATGCAGAAAAATATACGGACCTGTTCACCATTTCGCCGACTGGCAACAGCTGGATCAACGGCGAAACCAATCTCGACCTGTTGGAAGCGGGCGAATATTCAACCGAACCGGACGGTGACGGCTATCTGCATACCGGTCGTATTCATCTGGACGGCGGCTCTTGGTCTGACCAGACCGTTTACCAAGAGGAAATGCAGGCGCAATTGTGGGAGGGTGAGAATTACCAACATCTGAAGCAAAATTACGGCGCAATCGGTACTATTTCCATTACGTTGGATTTTCAGACAGAACCCACCAGCACAGTCTATACCGCTACCGGCATCTGGCGCAATGACAAGGGCTTCCTGAACATCGAGCAGGTCGTTTTACAACCACTGACATTGACCATAGACGGTACCGCAGACGTACAGACCAATCGGGCGGAAAACGTCTCTGTGATATTGGAAGATGGCAGCACTGTTGCAGCGGAATATATGCAGAGCGGTTATCGCAATTACGGCATTGCAACAGAAGACCTGACACAGGTAGAACAATTCCTCTATCTGGAAAAGCCGATTGACCCAACCACAGTCACTGCATTGCAGATGGACGATGTTACCATTCCACTTGACCAGAAATCTGACAACACCGTACTGGATCCGGCTGATATGACTGCAACCATTTCCGATTTCACAGTGACCGGTATGGACGATTTCACAATAACCGCCATTGGCGTGATTAGTGATGGCAGCAACCTGAATATGGTGCTGAATGCCAAACCGGATGCAACATACACGGTATCGGACGGTTCGGAAATCCTGCCAGATTTCACAACTCTGCAAATCAATGGCGAAGCCGTTCCCATGACGGGTTCTGCAAACTGCGATCTGGGCAGCGATGGGGAATATGTCATCGTCTGCAAGATCCAGATGGCTGCAATCCAGACGACACAGGCAGACATCCAATTCGACCTGAAAACAGCGGACAACCGCAACACCGGAACAGTTGCATTCCATCTGGATCAGATTCAGGCAGTACCCGGTGTGACATACGATGCCGACGGCACTTGGCAGTACACAGCAGGGCCGTCGCACGTAACAAAAAGCTTCTCTGTAGATACGGTAACCTGCTCCACCTCTCACATTGTTCTGACAGGCGAGATGGATTCGGAACTGGCACAAGAGCCGACTACAATCGAAGTGATTCTGACAGACGGCACAACAATTCCAGCAGTGACTTCTGATCAATATGAGGGCGCACAGATTCATTCTTATGGCATTCTGCATCTGCCAGATGGCACTGGTGTGTTAGAATATGATTTGTCTGCGCTCATCAATCCGAAAGAAGTCGCTTCCATCCAACTGGATGATGTTGTGATTCCAGTGACAATCGAGAAATAACAATCCCGCAATCCTGTTCTAATTTACAATTTTACAATTTTACAATCTCCATCAAAAAACCGGTGTCCCGAAAGGATGCCGGTTTTTGTTGTACGGAACGGATACGCTGTTTTCGAATTCCCAGAAAACACTTGCAATACCGACAGAAATCGGATATAATGAAGAAAGCATCCCCTTCTTATTTTCAAATCAAAGAAAGGAGCGTTCCGTCTTATGAATGCTACTACGTTTCCATTGCCCTTATCGTATCATATTGTATTGTGCGTGCTGGGCTGTGTCTTTTTTCTGATTCAGTTCCTCCACATGAAGAAGCCCTATCAGCTGCTGATGGCAATCGCCATGCCGGTTTCCCTGCTGATTTACATACAGCCGGAAAATCACACGCTGTTCTATGCGGTCGGTCTGGTGGTTGCAATTCTGTTATTCCTTGCACTTGCCAGCAGCATCGTTCTGCGTTTCCGGAACAAGAAGAAACCACAGCAGGAGGAACAAGCATCGTGAAACTTGTCATTACAGACTGGCAGACACTTTCCATGTCGGATGACCTCTCAACTGCACCGTTGCAGGCAATGGCAGATGTCACGGCTTATCCTTTTACGGCACCGGAAGAAGCCGCCGTGCGGATTGGAGATGCATCGCTTCTGCTCTGCAACAAGACTCCCATTACCGCAGAAGTCATTGCGGCTTGTCCCAACCTCCGATATATCGGCGTGATGGCAACCGGCTATAACAACATTGACATGCAGGCAGCGGCTGCCAGACAGATTACCGTCTGCAATGCCGGCAGCTATTCCACTATGGCAGTGGCACAGCATACCTTTGCGCTGATGCTACATCACTACAGCCGCATTGCTGCCTATGACCGTGCTGTCCGGACAGGTGCTTGGGAAAAATCACAGTCGTTCTCATGGTTTCCCTACCCGACAACCGAACTCGCCGGAAAAACGCTCTGCATCATCGGCTACGGCAGCATTGGCAGACAGGTGGCGCAGATTGGGGCTGCATTCGGTATGCAGGTACAGATTACAACCCGTACCAAACCGGAAAACTGCCCGTATCCATTGGTTTCCATGGCGGAAGCGTTTGCAAGTGCAGATGTCCTGACGATTCACACGCCGTTGACACCGGAGACAGCCCATCTGGTCTGTCAGGAACGGCTGGCAACGATGAAGCCGACTGCCCTGCTCATCAATACCGCAAGAGGGGCGATTGTAGACGAAACCGCACTGGCGACGGCTTTGAAAGCCGGTACGATTGCCGGTGCTGCGCTGGATGTTCTGGAGACAGAACCGATGTCAATGCACACCCCGTTGCGGCAGCTGCCGAACTGCACCATCACCCCACACGTTGCATGGGCACCGCTGGAAACCAGAAAACGTCTGCTGCAAATCGTCACGGATAACGTGGCTGCTTTTCTGCAAGGCACACCGCAGCACGTTGTACACTAAATACTGTTTTTCGCACATACGCACACAGGAGAAAAATTATGGTTGATTTTACAAAGAAAAAACGCATCGTCATCAAACTTGGCACTTCCACACTAACCCACAAAACCGGTAAGCTCAATATCCGCCGGATGACCAAATTGGTACAAGTGCTGGCAGACCTGCACAACGCCGGAAAAGAAATCCTGCTGGTTTCCTCCGGCGCAGTCGGTATGGGCGTTGGAAAGCTGAACCTGCCGGAAAAGCCAAAGGATACCCCTTCTAAACAGGCAGCGGCAGCGGTCGGGCAATGTGAACTGATGCATATCTATGATGACATGTTTTCCAAATACAGCATTACCGTTGCACAGATTCTGCTGACAAAAACCATCGTACAGAATGCAGAACGCCGCCAGCATGTCCAGAACACCATTCACCGTTTGCTGGAGATGGGCGTGATTCCCATCGTCAATGAAAATGATACCGTTGCCATTGATGAATTGGAGCTGGAAATCGGCGAGAACGATTCCCTTTCCGCTGTAATTTCTACCGTTGTCAGCGCAGACCTGTTGGTGATTCTGTCCGACATTGACGGACTGTTTTCCGCTGACCCTCGTGTCTGTGAAGATGCAAAAGTCGTGCCGCTGGTCAAAACCATTGACGAATCCATCTTACGGATGGCAGGCGGTGCTGGCACAACATTGGGCACAGGTGGCATGGCAACCAAACTCAACGCTGCAAAAATTGCAACCGAAAACGGAATTGATATGGTCATCATGAACGGAAAAAATCCGGACTTGCTTTATGATCTATTTGACAATCAAACAGTTGGCACACTATTCCTCGCAAACACAAAAAAAGGAGACGAATGAATATGAACTACGCACAAACGCTCGGCGAACACGCCAAAGCTGCCGCACCTGCCATCGCAGCTGCCAGCACAAAAACAAAAAATGAAGCACTTGCTGCCATTGCTGCGGCACTGGTCGCACAGACTGACCGCATTATGCAAGCAAATTCTCTGGATTTAGATGCTGCTGTACGGAACAACATGACGGCTTCCTTACAGGACAGACTGCGTCTGACCCCTTCTCGGGTGCAGAGCATGGCAACTGCCATTGAAGAACTGATTGCGATGGATGACCCGATTGGCACAGTAGAAAGCGGTTCTGTTCGTCCGAACGGCTTACAGATTCTGAAAACACGTGTGCCACTCGGTGTGATCGGCATTATTTTTGAATCCCGTCCCAATGTTACAGTCGATGCCGCAACGCTCTGCCTGAAAGCCGGCAACGCTGCGATTCTGCGTGGCGGAAAAGAAGCCATCCATTCCAACACCTGTCTGATGGAAATCATGCGAGAAGCCGTTGCCTCTGTTGGTTTCCCATCCGATATCATCCAATTGGTACAGGACACCTCCCGACAGACTGCCAGCGATATGATGCGACTGAATGGCTATCTGGATGTGTTGATTCCTCGTGGCGGTGCTGGTCTGATTCAGGCAGTTGTCCAGCAGGCAACCGTTCCGGTCATTGAAACCGGTGTCGGAAATTGTCACGTCTACGTGGATCGCTGCCTCGACGGCGAAGCTGATTACGAAATGGCAACTCGCATCGTTGACAACGCCAAAACACAGCGTCCGTCTGTCTGCAATGCGATTGAAAACCTGCTCGTCCACGAAGACGTTGCAGCAGAAATCCTGCCACGGGTACAGCAGGCATTTGCTGCCCACGATGTCACCATCTACGGCTGTGAAAAGACACGTGCCATTTTGGGTGACAGTGTGCTGCCGGCAACGGAAACGGAATACGCCACCGAATTTCTGGATTACAAGATTGCAGTCAAAGTGGTTTCGTCTCTGGAGGATGCCATTGCACACATCACAACGTATGGTACAAAGCATTCAGAATGTATCGTCACCCGAAGCCTTTCCGCAGCGCAGAAATTTCAACGGGAAGTCGATGCAGCGGTTGTCTATGTCAATGCTTCTACCCGATTCACAGACGGCGGAGAATTTGGCTACGGTGCAGAAATCGGGATTTCCACCCAGAAGCTGCACGCCAGAGGTCCGATGGGATTACAGGCATTGACAACGGTCAAATATCTGGTCAATGGGGATGGACAGGTGCGGTAAGCACCCGTTCGTTCAGTGCTGTTTGAACATGGCAATGGTGAGAATGAGCGCAAAGTAATAATAATGAATGGGCATGCATGCAAATCCTTTCTGTTCCACTTCTGCCATTCTATGCAGCACCCACAGTTTTTATGCCACCAAAAAAAGAAAAGCCACACTTGTGACCCTTGCAGTGTCCAAGTGTGGCTTTCTGTTTTACAATGATTTTCCAATCCGCTATCGGAATCTGAAGAAAAAAACTTACGCCTTGCCGACAGAGCCGAACAGGTTCATCTTTTCTTCTACCTTTGCCATGATTGCCTCATAGCCCGGCAGGAGCAGCTTTCTCGGGTCAAAGCCCTTGCCCTGCTGATCCTTACCAGCTTCGATATACTTTCTGGTTGCTTCTGCAAATACCAGCTGGCACTCTGTGTTTACGTTGATCTTTGCAACGCCCAGAGAGATTGCCTTTGTGATCTGCTCGTCCGGAATACCCGTACCACCGTGCAGTACCAGCGGCATATCGCCAACGGTTTCCTTAACAGCAGCCAGTGTCTCAAAGCTCAGACCTTCCCAGTTTGCCGGATAAACACCGTGGATGTTACCAATACCAGCAGCCAGAATGTCAACGCCCAGATCAGCGATGGTCTTACATTCCTGCGGATCAGCGCATTCGCCCTTGCCGATAACGCCATCTTCTTCGCCGCCGATTGCGCCAACTTCTGCCTCGATGGACAGACCCAGCTTGTGTGCAACAGCAACCAATTCCTTGGTCTTTGCCAGATTCTCTTCGATCGGGAAATGAGAACCATCAAACATGATGGAGGTGAAACCAGCCTTGATGCAGTCATAGCACTGATCATAGGTACCGTGGTCCAGATGCAGTGCAACCGGTACGGTGATACCCAGAGATTCATCCATTGCCTTTACCATAGCAGCAACCGTCTTGAATCCGGTCATGTACTTACCAGCACCACCAGAAACACCCAGAATGACTGGAGACTGGAGCTTTTCTGCTGTGTTCAGAATTGCCTTTGTCCACTCCAGATTGTTGATGTTAAACTGACCGACTGCGTACTTGCCGTCTCTTGCCTTGTCCATCATATCCTTTGCAGATACTAACA
>CAYNPC010000015.1:0-18602 GCA_964399025.1 uncultured Ruminococcus sp.
CCTCATTCGGGAAACCGCTGTCAGTGCTTACAAGGCACTCTGCTGCAAGGGTTTGTCCCGTGTTGATTTCTTCTTAGAGAAAAATGGTGGCGTTGTCCTGAATGAAATCAACACCCTGCCGGGCTTTACCAATATCAGTATGTATCCGAAGCTGATGGAACATCTTGGGATGACCCAGTCCTATCTGGTGGATAAACTGATTGAGCAGGCAATTGAAAATGCAGAGCGGATGTATTAAGCATTCCCTCAATAGAAAGTCAGATGACAAAAACGAACAGCGGAGATGAGAAAAAGAATGAATCACGATGCAATCGGAGTATTTGACTCCGGTATGGGCGGATTGACAACGGTAAAAGAACTGAATCGGTTGTTGCCGCATGAAAATATCATTTATTTCGGGGACACGGCACGGGTGCCTTATGGGAGCCGCAGTCCGGAAACCATCATGCGTTATGCAAGAGAGGATGCTGCGTTTCTGCGACAGTATCAGGTAAAGATGATCATTGCTGCCTGCGGTACAGTCAGCTCTGTTGTCGGCGATCAGCCGCTTGTGACGGATATGCCATTCACAGGGGTCATTTATCCGGCAGTAGAAGCGGCTTGCGCAGCAACCCGTACAAAGCGGATTGGTGTCATCGGCACGCCGGCTACTATTAAAAGTGCCAGCTACCGGAACGCCATTTTGAAACAACATCCGGATTATTTTGTTGCGATGCAGGCATGTCCGCTGTTTGTCCATCTGGTGGAGAACGGCTACACGGATTTCCACAATCCGGTGACCCGTCTGGTGGCAGAGGAGTATCTGACCCCCATCAAGGCACAGAAAGTCGATACGCTGATTCTGGGCTGTACGCATTATCCGGTCATCGCCGATCTGATCGGGGATATTATGGGAGACGATGTCACATTGATTTCCTCCGGCGCAGAAGCGGCAAATTACGCAAAGCGTTGTTTGCAGGCACAGAATCTGTTGAGTGACCGGACAGAAAAGGGAAAGAATACGTATTATGTCAGCGACAGTGTGGAGCTGTTCACGGAAAATGCGGCGCATTTCTTACAGGAAGAGGTATCCGGTGCGGTTTATCGCAGCAACCGGCAGAAGGGAGCAGACTGTTGAAAGAGAAAATCAATGTCAATATCGTATTGCGGAGTGTGCAACGGAATGAAGAAGATGAGAATGAGACGGAGCTGCGGACAGAAGGCACCTATATGAAAAAAGACGACGAATGGCATGTGATTTATGAAGAATCAGAAGCAACTGGATTTGAAGGCTCAACAACGGATATCACAGTGAAGGGAAATCGCTGGGTTTCGATTGTCCGGACAGGAACGGCAAATTCCAATCTGATGATTGAAACAGGAAAAAAGCACTATACGCTTTATGAAACACCATTCGGAGACATTACAGTTGGGATTTTCACGCATAAAATTGAAAGCCATCTGACAGAAAACGGTGGACAGCTGTATCTGCGGTATACGCTGGATGCCAATGCTTCTTTTCTGTCAGATAATGAAATCTTTCTGGAAATTTCCAGATCACAGGAAGCGTAAAGAAAGCGAGGAAATTGAGAATGGCAGATTGTATGAAGCTTGCCGAAAAGGAATTATATACATTATTATTGGACAGCGTAGGACGTGCGGTTGCGGCTGGGACATTGCCGGCAGAACCGATGAATGCGTTTCGGATTGAAGTGCCGGCAGACAAGTCACACGGCGATTTTGCAGCCAATATTGCAATGGTCAATGCCAAGGCGTTCCGGATGGCACCGAGAAAAATTGCAGAGGCAGTTTGTGAACAGCTGCAATTGGGTGGCTCGTATTTTGAACGGGCAGAAATTGCAGGACCGGGCTTCCTGAACTTTTTCCTGAAGCAGCAGTGGTTTTCGGATACCGTTGCCACGGTACTGCAAGAGGGAGAAGATTACGGTAAGACACAGACCGGTGCTGGAAAACGGGTGCTGGTAGAGTTCGTTTCTGCGAATCCGACTGGACCAATGCACGTAGGCAATGCAAGAGGTGGCGCACTCGGTGACAGTCTGGCAGAGGTTCTGAACTGGGCTGGTTATGATGCAAAACGGGAATTTTACATCAATGATGCCGGCAATCAGATTGAAAAGTTTGCCACTTCTCTGGAAGTCCGCTATTTGCAGCTGTTTGATGATACAGTCACAATGCCGGAAGATGCTTATCAGGGCGTTGATATCATCGAACATGCAGAAGCATTCCGGGCACTCTATGGAGACAAATACGTCAACTGCGACCGGAAAGAACGGCGGGATGCGCTGGTCAATTACGCACTGCCGAAGAACATCGCCGGACTGGAACGGGATCTGAAAAAATACCGGATTGTCTATGATAACTGGTATCGGGAAAGCACACTGCACCAGAATGGCAGCGTAAAGAAAGTTGTAGAAGAGCTGACCAATCGGGGTTATACCTATGAGCAGGATGGTGCTGTCTGGTTCAAGGCAACGGATTTCGGAGCAGATAAGGATTTCGTGCTGGTACGTGCCAACGGCATTCCGACTTATATTGTGCCGGATATCGCTTATCATTATGACAAGCTGGAAACCAGAAAGTTTGACCGTGCCATTGATATTCTGGGTGCTGACCATCACGGCTATGTACCACGGTTGAAAGCCGCTTTGACGGCACTGGGTGTCAATGCCAATCGGTTGGATGTTGTTCTGATGCAGATGGTTATGCTGATGCGGGATGGAGAAGTTGTAAAGCTTTCCAAACGGAGCGGTAAGGCAATCACATTGGTTACCTTGCTGGATGAGATTCCGATTGATGCAGCTCGTTTCTTCTTTAACACCAGAGAAGCCAATTCGCATTTTGAATTTGATCTGGATCTGGCAGTTGAAAAATCTTCCCAGAATCCGGTTTACTACGTACAGTATGCACACGCAAGAATCTGTAGTCTGCTGCGCAACATGGAAGAAGAAGGCGTTGTTGTCAATCAGGAGAATCTTTCTGTTCTGCATCTGCTGGAACAGCCACAGGAAATCGCTTTGATTCGCCATCTGGCAGCGTTGCCGTCACGGGTCGATGCCGCTGCTGCTGCGTATGATCCGTCTGAAATGACGAAATATGCGGTAGAACTGGCAACCCTGTTCCACAAGTTCTATGATGCTTGCACAGTAAAGCATGCAGAGCCGGATTTGCAGCAGGCACGTCTGTTGCTCTGTCAGGCTGCAAGACAGGCATTGCGGAATACATTGCGGATTCTGAAGATTGACTGTCCGGAAAAAATGTGAAAATAGCGTATTTTTCCAGTTAATGTAGAAAATACATCCCATTCTGACATAGTTTCTTTTGTGATAGTTTCATGAAAAGTGGAAATTTACAATTCATCTATATCTTTTTTGGGGTGAATGTGCTACAATTTTTAATATATTCGGGCAGGCAGCCTGAATAACGGACAAGAAACCGTTTTGCACGTCCTTGGAGACGTGCTGTGTAAGATAGAAAACGAAAGGATGTTTTAACATGTCGAATCGATTGTTTCAGGGACTTGTCCATCAGATGCGGGATACCATTGATGCTACAGTCGGCGTGGTCGATGATACTGCGACTATCATCGCTTGTAGCGATCTGACCAAGGTCGGCACAACCAATGAGTTCGTGTCACTGGATCTGAGCGATGTCCATGATATTTTTATCCGGGACGGATATACATATAAGCCGTTCGGCTCGCCGAACAAGCCGGAGTATGCTGTTTTTGTGGAGGGCGTAGATGATGCAGCCGCCAAGTATGCAAGCATTCTTGCCATCTCCCTGTTCAATGTGAAGCAGTATTACGATGAAAAGTATGACCGGAACAACTTCATCAAGAATGTTGTACTGGATAACGTGTTGCCGGGTGACATTGTCATCAAGGCGAGAGAGCTGCACTTCAGCGCAGAAGTGAGCCGTGTTGTTCTGTTGATCCGGATTGTTTCTGCCAATGACGTTTCTGCTTATGATGTCATCCAGAATCTGTTCCCAGATAAAAATAAGGATTTCGTCTTTACCATCTCGGAGAGCGATATTGT
The DNA here is from genome assembly GCA_964399025.1 of uncultured Ruminococcus sp. Classification (GTDB taxonomy): domain Bacteria; phylum Bacillota; class Clostridia; order Oscillospirales; family Ruminococcaceae; genus Ruminococcus_C. Next base: position 4,038 of record CAYNPC010000015.1, read on the forward strand.
ATTGGTAAAGGAAATCAAGGGCACAGTTGATACCAGAGATCTGGAAAAACTGGCTCGTTCGATTGCAGATACCCTCAGTGGAGAGTTCTACACCCGTGTCAATGTCGGTATTGGTACCATTGTGGACAGCATCAAGGAACTGTCCAATTCCTTCAAGGAGGCACAGACCGCTCTGGAAGTAGGAAAGGTATTCGATACAGACAAAGCCATTGTCAGCTATGATAATCTGGGCATTGCCCGTCTGATTTATCACCTGCCGACCACCCTCTGCGAGACATTCCTGCATGAGGTGTTCAAGCGGGGCAGCATTGAATCACTGGATCATGAAACGCTGTTTACCATTCAGAAGTTCTTTGAGAACAACCTGAACGTTTCAGAAACCTCCAGAAAGCTGTTTGTACACCGGAATACGCTCGTGTACCGGTTGGAGAAAATCAAAAAGCTGACAGGTCTGGATCTGCGGGAGTTTGACCATGCAATTATCTTTAAGATTGCACTGATGGTAAAACGTTACCTGTCTGCAAATCCAGCAAAATTCTGATCATCCGGTCTGTCGTCTATTTGAATACAGAAAGGACTGTGTCACACACATGGTAGAAATGAGAGATGTCTCTGTCGTATATTCCGGTGGCGTGGATGCTTTGCACAACGTCAACCTGAAAATCAATGATGGCGACTTCGCATTTGTAGTAGGTCCCTCCGGTGCCGGAAAAAGTACAATGATTAAGTTGATTCTGAAAGAGATCAATCCCAGCAGCGGTACGGTTTTCGTCAACGGCTACCATCTCGGAAAGCTGAAGCGGCGGCAGATTCCGGCACTTCGTCGGACCATCGGGTTCGTTTTTCAGGATTTCCGTCTCATTCCGTCTATGACGGTTTATGAAAACATTGCGTTTGTGCTGCGTGTCATCGACGCACCGATTCAGTACATCAAGAAACGGGTTGCGTACGTAATTGATCTGGTCGGTTTGCAGGACAAGGCAAAGAGTTATCCGAATGAATTGTCCGGCGGTGAAATGCAGCGGGTTGCCATTGCGAGAGCACTGGTCAATGACCCACAGCTGATCATTGCGGACGAGCCAACTGGCAATATTGATCCGGAATTGTCCTATGAAATCGTGGCACTTCTGCGGGAAATCAATGAGTGTGGAACGACCATTCTCATGGTAACGCATGAGCATAGTATGGTGCGCTATTTTGGCGGACGGATTATCACGATTCAACAGGGACGGATCATATTTGACGAAGTGGTTGGAGGCAATTTAATTCATGAAAATTAGCGGTTTGAAGTATCTGGTCGGTCAGGGTGTGGAGAACATCTGGAAAAACCGCATGATGGCGTTTGCGTCATTCTGTGTGTTGCTGGTTTCTCTGCTGCTGGTCGGCGTTGCAACGTTGTTTTATCTGAATATTTCTTCTATGGTCGGCGGGGTAGAGGATAAGAATGAAATTATTGTCTATCTGGACGAAGATACCACGGAAGAACAGGAAAGCATCCTGAAAGGACAGCTGAGTCAGATCGACAACGTGGCAGAAGTCAATTTTTATTCCAAGGAAGCGTCTTTTGAAGACTTGAAGGAAAGCATGGATGATTATGAAATGCTGTTTGATTCCCTTGGAGATGACAATCCTTTGATTGATGCGTATCGCCTGCGTGTGAAAAACATTGATCAGATTGAAAATACGATTGTCCAGATCGAAGCTCTGGATCATATCTATTCCATTCGTGCGCCAATGGATTTCGTCAGTCTGCTGATCGAATTGCGGCGGATTATTACAATCGTGTGCAGTGTTGTAATCTTTGCACTGATTGTCATTTCCATCGTGATCATTGCGAATACCACCAAGGCAAGTGTGTTTGCAAGACGATCCGAAATTCAGATTATGAAATATGTTGGTGCGACCAATGCGTTCATTCGGATTCCCTTTTTTGTAGAGGGCATGGTGACGGGATTCCTTGCAGGCTGTGTGGCGTTTGTCATCACATGGATCAGCTATGATTCTCTCGTCGACCTGCTGACAAAACAAACGGACATTATTTCTGTCATCGGCAGAAGCAGCGTGATGTCATTCGGACAGGTTGCCTTTGTGGTGCTGGTTGCTTATATCGGCATTGGCGTATTGTTCGGGGCGTTGGGCAGTGTCCTTTCTATGAGAAAGCATCTGAATGTCTAAAAGGAGGAAACAGTATATGATGCGTTTAAAAGGAATGAAGCGATTCCTGTCTGTTATACTTTGTGGTGCCGTTCTGACAACGGGTATTTATGGTGGTGCAAGCATCACTTCTGTACCGGTTTCAGCGATGACATTGGCAGAGTTGCAGAGTGAAAAAGAAACAAATGCGGATAAGATTGCAGAAATGCAGAAGGAATTGGATAGCCTCGGCACGGAGCAGATGGAAGGGGCTGACTACCAGAAAGTACTGGAAGAGAAAATTGCTTTGCAGCAGTCCAATTTGCAGATTGTAGATGAGGAATTGGCTCGTCTGGAAGACGCAATTACCGAGAGGCAACAGGAAATTTGCGACTTACAAAATGAGATTTCAGCATTGGATGCTGAAATTTCAGAAGACATGGAACAGTTTAAGCTGCGGTTGCGTGCAATGTATGTACAGGGCAATGACAGCCTGACATCTGCGCTCGTTGGCTCTACCGATTTCTACGATTTTCTCACAAAGTATGACCTGATGTCTCGTGTTGCAAAGCATGATAATGAACTGGTCAGCGGTTTGCAGGAAAAGCTGGAAGCCAGTGAGACAAAGAAGCAGGAACTGGAAGAAGAGCAGGATGCGCTGACAGAACAGCGTACCGCTGCAAAGGAAAAGAAAGAAGAATTCGCAGCTGGCTTGAAACAGTTGCAGGATGATTATGCAATGTCAACAGAAGAGATTGCACGGCAGGAAGAGGAAGAAGCTGCTGTTTATGCAGATGAAGACGAACTGAATGCCAACCATGCAGAACAGGATGCAGAATCGCAGCAGATTCAGCAGGAAATCCGGAAGGTACAGGCTGAAATGCGGCAGAGTACCACGACTGCAACCACTGCAACGACGGAAACAACCACAACTACGACCACAACCACTGTAGCGGAAGAAGCGGCTCTGGCAACAGATACCACAGAGAGCACAACAGATACGACAGACACAACAACAGATACCACTGACACCAGCGAAACAACAGAAACGACCACAGAAACCACAGAGGCAATCTGGGTAGCACCTGTTGTGACGACAACGGAAGAGACAACCACAACTACCACTACGACCACGACGACAACAACTACGGAAGAAACGACAACCACGACAACGACGACAACGGAAGCGTGGGTACCGGAAACAGAGACAACCACAACCACAGAGGAAACAACAACGATGACAACAGAACCGCCGTATGTGGAAACAGAAACAGAGGAACTGACTACAGAAACCACAACTACGACAGAAGAAACCGTTCCGGAAACTACAACCACCGTTACCACAACAGAAGCAACCACTGAACCGACGACAACGGCAACCACAACGACAACGACTGCTGCGACAACAACAGCATCTTATAGTTCGTCCCAGTTTGCATGGCCGGTTCCGGGTTATTATTACGTATCCAGCGGCTACGGTGCACGTTGGAACAGTACACATGGCGGTATGGACATTGCCGGCAGTGGCATCAGCGGTTCCTCCGTTGTTGCTTCCAGAAGTGGTACTGTTATCTACGTCAGCAACAGCTGCTCGCATAACTACGGAAAGAGCTCCAGCTGCGGATGCGGCGGCGGATATGGTAACTACGTCATCATCGAACACGATGGTACTTATTCTACCGTATACGGACATATGGCATCTGTCAACGTTTCTTACGGACAGAAGGTCAATCAGGGTGATGTCATCGGTTACGTTGGCTCAACTGGTTGGTCGACCGGTTACCACCTGCACTTTGAAATTCGTGTAAATGGTACAAGAGTCGATCCGAGTGGGTATTTGTATTAAGCATTGGTTTCGTTTCGGAATCAGATGTAGATGAAGATAAGAGAAGAGCAGGGGATTTCAGGAACACCCTGCTCTTTTTTTCGAAAGGATGGAATTCATATGCAACGACGTACTTTTTGGAAACGTTTTTTTGTGGGCATTTTGTTGGTGTTTGCCTTGTTTATGAGCCTGTTAGCGTACCGGCTTGCAGCCGCATTGAAAGCCACACAGACTGCACTGGGTGACTGTGAGCGACTGGAGAATTTGCAGAACTATGTCAATGCGCAATATTATCAGGACGTGGATGATGATACATTGATGGACGGCGCATTGAAAGGCTACATCAGCGCATTGGACGATCCGTATTCCGGTTATCTCACGGCAGAGGAATATCAGCAATGGCAGACCAACGAAGCCGGCGTGACAGTTGGAATTGGTGTAACTGTGACATTGACCGAAGACGAGAGCGGTTTGCAGATTATGTCTGTAGAGAATCCATCTCCGGCAAAAATCGCAGGCTTGCAGGAGGATGATATTATCACGGCAGTTGATGGGGAAAGCGTTGCAGAATTGGGCTATGCGGAAGCTGTTAATCACGTAAGAGGCGAAGCCGATACGAGTGTGGTTCTGACAATACAGCGTGGAGAGGAAACACTTGAAAAGACTGTATTGCGACAGGAAATGGAAGTCACATCTGCATATGGTGTCATGTTAGACGATGAAATTGGCTATCTGCGCATCGCCTCTTTCAAAGAAAATACAGTGGAACAATTCCAGACCGCATTGCAAAGCCTTTTGCAAAAGGGTGCAACTGCATTGATTTTTGATGTACGGGACGATGGCGGCGGACTGGTGACCGCATTGGAACAGATTTTAGACCCCCTGTTGCCGGAGGGCGACATTGCAACTGCAACATATGGCAATGGAGAAACCAGCGTATTGGTAAAATCAGATGCGAATGAATTGATGCTGCCAATGATGGTGCTCGTCAACGGCAACACTGCCAGTGCTGCTGAATTGTTTACAGCATCGCTCAGCGATTTCGGCAAGGCGGAAGTCATTGGCGAACAGACATTCGGCAAGGGCATTATGCAGAATACAGTGGAAATGGCAGATGGTGGTGCGGTTACGTTGACCGTTGCAACCTATCAGACCACAAAGGGCGAATGTTATCACGGTGTTGGCATTACGCCGGATGTGGTCATTGAAGAAGATTATGACAAAATTGATTTTGACAACCCTGACCCGAACAAAGATGCACAGTTGAAACAGGCAATGGAATTGTTGCAGGCATCCTGAAACAAAGATTTTTAGATTGGAGTGTATTCACGATGGAACAAGGACTCAAAAAGGCATTAAAAAAAGCATCGAATATCAATTCGCTGCTGCTCTTACTATTTTATACAATTGTAATTATCGCATCTTATGTCGCACCGCCCCTGTTGCGATTGGTGCTGCCGGAAACGTCTCCGTATTTTTCTTCCGTTTATTCGTTGTGTATTTATCTGTTCCAGTATGTCATTACTGTACCGGTTCTGCTGTTGGTTTTTCGTCACTTTTTGGGGAAAAAAATCGGCTGGACGTTGCGGGACAGCTATCACAAACCGCAGGCAACCGGCAGCCAGCTGGTGCGCTGGTGCGTGATTGCCCTTGGATTGACGTATGCGGCTTCTCTTTTCAGCAACATTCTTTTCAATGTCATACAGTCCATGACGGGGCAGGATTGGTACGCTGTTTCCGTTGTGGCTGATGAAAACTGGGTGGGGTATCTCTGCAATCTGATTGCTTTCCCGATTCTCGCCCCGATTTTTGAAGAAATGCTCTTCCGTGCAACCATATTCCGCAATACGGAACGGTTCGGTAGCTGGTTTGCTGTGATTATGTCGGGCATTTTCTTCGGACTTTGGCACGGTAACTACGAACAGATTATTTATGCTGCCGTTATGGGAATGTGCGTGGCATTCCTGACCACGAAAACACGTTCTGTATTGCCCGGTATGCTTGTACATTTTATCATGAATCTGATTGGTGCATCACAGTCGATTGCTTATAGTGGATTGGATCTGAATAAACTGGAAAGTGGCGAGATTGATTTCCGGTATGTCCTGACCCATTTCGGACAGTTTGCTGTAATTGGCTTGATGAATGTTGTAGTATATGGTCTGGTGATTGCCGGCATTGTTTTGTTTATCATGGAACTGGTGAAGCATCGGGAAACGTTCCGGTTGGGCGGCAATCCGGTTGCAGCATCAGGCTGGAGAAAAGCGGTTGTCTATCTGACTGCTCCTGTGACATTATTGACGGTTATTTTGCTGCTCGGCTTTACGATAATCAGTGCGATGCAGTAAAACCGGAAGTCTTCGTGACTTTGTAACCTGCCTTCCGAATGGCATCCCGAACGGCTTTTTCTGTGACATTGCCTGTGAGATAGGCGGCGTTTTCTGACAGCACAACACGAACCGTCTCCACACCATCTGTGTTTTGCAGGGCTTTTGTGACAGCTGCAACGCAGTGTTCGCACATCATGCCTTTGATGTGGATGGTAATTTCTGTTGCGGTCGTTGTGGGATTGGGAGAGCCTGTAGTACTTGTAGCATTTTTGGAACTTGTGCCAAACGGACGAAAATGCCGCAAACGAAGCGCATTGCTGACAACAAAGATAGAACTGAAACTCATTGCTGCCGCCGCAAGCATTGGATTTAATTCCCATCCTAAAATCGGATAGAAAACGCCAGCTGCAATCGGGATACCAATGAGATTGTAGATAAACGCCCAGAATAGATTCTGTTTGATGTTGCGGATGGTTGCCCGACTCAGTTGGATTGCAGTAACAGCATCCTGCAAATCGTTCCGCATCAGGACGATATCAGCGGAGGCGATGGCAGCATCTGTTCCAGCACCGATGGCAATGCCGACATCTGCTTGCGCTAAGGCTGGTGCATCGTTGATGCCGTCTCCAATCATCGCTGTTTTTTTGCCACTTGTTTGCAGCTGCTTAATTTGCATTGCTTTGTCCTGTGGCAACACTTCTGCAATGACGTGAGAAATGCCTGCCTGTTTTGCGATGGCTTCTGCGGTCAGCTGATGATCTCCGGTCAGGAGGATGACATCCAGCCCCATTTTTTGCAGGGCAGCAATTGCACGAGGACTGGTTTCACGGATTGGATCGGCTGCGGTCAGTGTGCCGAGTAGCGTTCCATCTGCCGCAAAGTAAAGCGGTGTCTTGCCCTCTTTTGCAAAGTTGTCCTGTGTTGCCTGTTCTGGTAGCGGAATGTGATGGGCTTCCATCATTCTGCGGTTGCCACCAAGACAATGTTTTCCATGGATGATACCGCAAACGCCTTGCCCTGCAATCTGTTGGAATTGTTCGACGGATTGCAGGGCAATTTGCTGTGCCTTGCATTTGTCTGTAATCGCAGTGGCAAGGGGATGTTCGGAGGGCTGCTCCAGTGCGTAGGCAACAGAAAGCAAGGCTTCCTGTGTGACATTCGATTCTGGCAGAATGTCCATAACAACAGGTTTTCCCTCTGTCAATGTGCCGGTCTTGTCCAGAACAATGGTCTGCACACCGTGGGCAGTCTCCAGACTTTCAGCGGATTTGATGAGAATGCCATGTCTTGCGCCCTGTCCCGTTCCAACCATAATGGCGGTTGGTGTCGCCAGACCCAGAGCGCATGGACAGGAAATCACCAGAACAGAAACAGCAGCCTTCAACGCCATACTGAACGGATTGCCAGTCAGCAGCCAGACAATAAAAGTAATGAAGGCAATGCTGATTACGACAGGAACAAAAATGCCACTGATGCGGTCTGCCAGACGAGCAATGGGGGCTTTGGAGCTGCTGGCTTCTTCTACCAAGCGAATAATCTGAGAAAGTGTTGTATCTTCGCCGACTTGTTCGGCACGGTATTCCAGATAACCGGAACGGCAGACGGTTGCACTGAGAATGCGGTCACCGGATTGCTTTTCTACCGGCAGACTTTCTCCTGTCAGGGCGGATTCATCGACTGCCCCTTGTCCTGTGAGAATGGTGCCATCTGCTGGAATGGCAGTGCCGGTTTTTACAAGAATGATATCTCCTTTTTGAATAGAAGCGGTTGGGATTTCCTGTTCGACACCATCCCGACGTACCAATGCCGTCTGTGGGGTGAGCTGAACCAGCTCAGAAATCGCATCGGTTGTTTTGGCTTTGGAACGGGCTTCCAGAAATTTGCCGAGCGAAATCAACGTCAGAATCATGCCAGCAGATTCATAATAAAGCTGATTCATACGGCTGTGCGCAGCGGTCAGGTCGCTCTGTCCAAATTCGTATGCCATAGCAAGAGTTGCATATAAGCTGTAGAGAAAAGAAGCCGCAGAACCCAATGCAATCAGAGTATCCATTGTAGGCGCACCGTGTAGGAGTGCTTTTGTGCCGTTGATAAAGTATTTCCGGTTCAGAAACAGAATCGGGATGACGAGCAACAATTCAATGAGGGCTACGAGCATCATACTGCTATGACCGGTCAGAAACGCAGGTAGCGGAAATCCAACCATATGCCCCATGCCAATGTAAAAAAGCGGAATCAGAAACCCGATTGACCAGAACAGACGGGTGCGTTCGCTGTTTGTGGAGACAACCGGTTTTGTAGTGGTATCGGTTGCCGTGGAAGTTGTCAATGGGCCTGCGCCATAGCCGGCTTTTTTGACTGCGGAAAAAATCATTTCTGGTGTGGTCAGGGATTCGTCAAACGTGACTGTCATGTTGTTTTGTAGCAGATTGACCTGCACGGTCTGTACGCCGTGGACGGCGGCAACGGCTTTTTGTACGTGCGCACTGCACGCACTGCAAGTCATGCCTGTTACTTGATAACGTTCTTTTTTCATAGTTTGCCTCCTTCTGATTGGATGTGGTTACTTCATCAGCTTCTGCAATGTTGTAACGAGTTCGTCGATGACTTCATCGTTGCCTGCCCGAATATTGTCTGCGACACAGGTTCGGATATGATTGGCAAGTAGTTCCTTGTTGAATGCGTGCAGAGCGGCATTGGCAGCAGAAACCTGTATCAGGATGTCCGGACAGTACGCATTTTTTTCGACCATCCCACGAATCCCACGAATCTGCCCCTCAATCCGATTCAGGCGATTCAATAATTTTTTGACTTCTTCTTCTGAACGCACTTTTGTCTTATGACAACAAGTGCATTCTTTTTTTTCTGTTGTTTCTTCTGGTTGCATTTGCAATTCCTCCTTTTTGTTCTATTATATACCCCTATGGGGTATTTGTCAAGTGGGCGTTGCAAGAAAAGTCAAATTGAAAGAAAAATCAAAAATAGGGCTTGCTTGTTAAAAAAATTTGTGTTATACTATTACTATTGTAAGAGAGATTGTGTGAGCAACTCAGAAGTTGGAGTGAAAATGATATGATAAAATTGATTGCAACGGATATGGATGGAACACTTTTAGATGATCAGAAACGGCTGCCAGCGGCATTTCCACAGCTGTTGTCTCTGTTGGAAGAAAGACAGATTGCGTTTGCCGTTGCCAGTGGGCGTTCCTATCCGGCATTGCAGATTCTTTTCGGGGAAAAGACGGATTCTCTTTTTTTGATTTGTGATAACGGTGCCCATGTACGCATTCCGGGGCAAGAACCGGTTTATCAGTATCTGCCTTTTTCTGTTGTACATGCTGTACTGGATTTGTGCCAGCAGTTGCCCAATGTTGTACCGGTGCTCTGTGGGGTGGAAGGGATTTATTATCCGATTTCTGCCAGAGAATCGTTCCAGAAAGAAATTTCTAATTTCTATGTGCAGTTCTCTGCGCTGGAATATCCGGCACTTTATGAATTGACAGACCCAATTATCAAAATTGCGTTTTGTGCGATGGATGGCGCAAGTCAGACACTGTACGATGCGCTGCATGCACAGTTCGGTGCAGAATATGAGCTTGTCATTTCCGGTGCTGTTTGGATGGATCTGATGTGCAAGCATGTCAGCAAAGGCATGGCACTTGCTCGTTTACAGGAACGGTTGCAGATTACGCCGGAAGAAACGGCTGCCTTCGGGGATTATCAGAATGATGTTTCCATGTTCACACAGGCATATTACAGCTATGCGATGGGGCAGGCAAGTGCAGAAGTAAAAGCGCAAGCACGCTTTGTTGCACCGCCAAACACGGAAAATGGAGTTGTGCGAACAATCTATCGTCTCTTGCAATTGTCGGAGTGACAAGGAAGAAGGGAAGTTCGATCCATGAAAAAATTCATACAGACAGAGCTTATGTTTCTCATCGCCGTATGGGTTCTTTTTTATACTGGCTGTCTTTCTACGAAAGCGGTGGAGATGGCGCAGACGTTTCAGACAGAAGGTGGGATTTATTATCAGATTACAGACCAGAATACCATTCGGGTGACTGGGGCAAGAGAATCGCTTTCCGCTGTAGAAATTCCGGCAGAAGTGGACGGCATGCCGGTCACACAGATTGGCGACTATGCGTTTTACAATCACACACGGATTCTTTCGATTTCTGTTCCGGATAGCGTGTTGGAAATTGGAAATTACGCCTTTCGGGAATGTAGCCGATTGGAGGAAATCACCATTCCGGATAGCGTGCAGAATGTCGGCATGGGAATCTTGTCAGAAACGCCTTGGCTTGCTGCACAAACGGCAGCGTTTGTGATTGTTGGCAATCAGATTTTGATTTGTTACACCGGAAGCGAGTTGGATGTTGTGGTTCCGGATGGTGTTCGCATCATCGCCGGTTTTGCATTTGAACGAAACATGGATGTACAGACTGTGGCACTGCCGGATACGGTTTGTATGATCAATGCGTATGCGTTTGCTGGTTGTCATAATTTACAGAGGTTGACGATTTCTCCCTTTGTGACAAGCATTGGGAAATATGCATTTTACGAGTGCAAGCAGCTGCAATCAGTCTCCATTCCGGACAGTGTGACACAAATCGGAGACTATGCATTCTATCAGTGCGTGTCATTGAAAGAAGTCAGATTGCCGATTGGTCTACGGGAAATCAATAGCAATTTGTTTTTGAATTGTGCCGCTCTGCAAACGGTACTGCTGCCGGAGGGGTTGGAAAAAATATCAGATTATGCGTTTCGGAATTGTACGTCACTCTGTCGGATTGTATTGCCGTCAACGGTTGCCAGTGTCGGGAAGGAAGCATTCTATCAATGCACCAATCTGAAACAGGTTATCTTTCTGAGCCCGGACAGCGTCATCTTTTCAGATGGCAACATATTTCCTGCACAGACCATTCTGCTGGCGGCGGAAAATAGTGCTGTGCAGACGTATGCGGAAACGCATGGTCAAAGTTTTGTTGCCCTGCCGGTTCTGTATGGCGATGTCAACGGAGATGGAGAAATTATGGTAGAGGATGCCGTGATGATTCTGACCGCCTACGCCCAGAGCTGTGCCGGATTGCCCAATCAGCTGACCCCAAGACAACAGGTCGCTGCGGATTACAATCAGGATGGCGGTATTTTCGTCGAAGATGCCGTTGCTGTGCTGGTACATTACGCCCGATCCGCTGCCGGACTGTGTGCTTGAAAAATGTCATTGCAAATGAAAAAAGTTTGTTAATTTTTACAGAAGCAGCTTGACAAGAAAACAGGCGTGTATTATAATGATTAACTGTGTGGCGTTGCCGCATAAACCAAGTAAAATCAGAAAAGGAGGAAGCATATGCCAACGTTTAACCAGTTAGTCCGTAAGGGAAGAAAGGTTCAGGCTGTCAAGTCCACTGCACCGGCTCTGCAAAAGGGTTACAATGCAAAGAAGAAGGTAACTACCAACCAGAGTTCACCGCAGAAGAGAGGCGTTTGTACCGCTGTCCGTACTGCTACACCGAAGAAGCCGAACTCTGCTATGCGTAAGATTGCCAGAGTTAAGCTGACAAACGGTTACGAAGTAACTTCGTACATTCCGGGTATCGGTCATAACCTTCAGGAACACAGCGTGGTTCTGATCCGTGGCGGCCGTGTTAAGGACCTGCCGGGTGTTCGTTACCACATCATCAGAGGTACTTTGGATGCACAGGGTGTTGCAAACAGAATGCAGGCTCGTTCCAAGTACGGCGCAAAGAGACCGAAGGCTGGCAAGAAGTAAGCCAGAACTGCAATGATCTTGCAAATCTGAAACAGGAAATCATTACTACCACAAGAAGCGTGTGGAGATCATATAGATGTCCGAATGGACGTGCGATCCTCTGCATTGGCTTCTGACGGTCGACAGGCATTTGTCCTGTCTGAACGAGTACCTGTGAATTCACGCAAAACGGCATTGCTGCCGCAAATTAGCAAATAATGTGAAGGAGGGAAGCGAAAATGCCAAGAAGAGGTAAAATCGCAAAACGTGACGTGCTGGAGGATCCGATTTACAAATCCAAGCTCGTAACCCGTCTGATCAACAATGTGATGATCGACGGTAAGAAGGGCGTTGCACAGAAGATAGTTTATGGTGCATTTGATATCGTTGCCGAAAAGACCGGTAAGGATGCATTGGAAATGTTTGAACAGGCAATGGAAAATGTAATGCCGGTTCTGGAAGTAAAGGCTCGCCGTCTGGGCGGTGCAACCTATCAGGTACCGATGGAGGTAAGACCGGAACGTCGTCAGACACTGGGTCTCCGTTGGATCACCAAGTATTCCAGACTGCGGAACGAAAAGACAATGAAGGAACGGCTTGCCGGAGAAATCCTGGATGCACTGAACAACACTGGCGGTTCGTGCAAGAAGCGTGACGATACCCACAAGATGGCAGAAGCAAACAAGGCTTTTGCACATTATCGTTGGTAATCGCACTGTCTGTTTGAAAGAGATAGGAGGATCACTATGGCGAGAGATTGTTCCCTCGAAAATACAAGAAATATCGGCATCATGGCGCACATTGATGCTGGTAAGACAACCACCACAGAGCGTATCCTGTTCTACACCGGTATCAACCATAAGATCGGCGAAACCCACGAAGGTTCCGCTACAATGGACTGGATGGAACAGGAGCAGGAGAGAGGTATCACCATCACTTCTGCTGCAACCACTGCTTACTGGGGTGGCCACAGAATCAATATCATTGATACACCGGGACACGTTGACTTTACAGTAGAGGTTGAGCGTTCTCTTCGTGTATTGGATGGTTCTGTTACCGTATTCTGCGCAAAGGGCGGCGTAGAACCGCAGTCTGAAACCGTATGGAGACAGGCTGATAAGTATCAGGTTCCGAGAATGGCTTATGTCAACAAGATGGACATCATGGGCGCCGATTTCTATCGCGTCGTTGAAATGATGAAGGATCGTCTGAAGTGTAATGCTGTTCCGATTCAGCTCCCGATTGGTGCAGAAGATGAGTTCAAGGGCATCATTGACTTGGTAGAAATGAAAGCCTATGTTTATTATGATGACCTGGGCAAGGATATCCGTGTGGAAGAAATTCCGGAGGATATGAAGGAAAAGGCAGAAGAATATCATGAATCCTTGATGGAACATGTCGCAGAACAGGATGACGAGCTGATGGAAAAGTACTTCGCTGGCGAAGAACTGACCATCGACGAAATCAAGAACTGCATCCGGAAGTCCACCATTGCCAACACAATGGTACCGGTTGTCTGCGGTACTTCTTATAAGAACAAGGGCGTACAGAAGTTGCTGGATGCAATTGTTGATTATATGCCGTCTCCGCTGGATGTACCGTCTATTAAGGGTACCAATCCGGATACTGGCGAAGAAGAATTCCGTCATTCTTCTGATGACGAACCGTTCGCAGCTCTGGCATTCAAGATTGCAACTGACCCGTTTGTTGGTAAGCTCTGCTTCTTCCGTGTTTATTCCGGTGTTGTAAAGGCTGGTTCTACCGTGCTGAACGCAACAAAGGACAACAGAGAAAGAATGGGACGTATCTTGCAGATGCACTCTAACCACAGAAAGGATATCGAATGTGTTTACGCTGGCGATATCGCTGCTGCGGTTGGTCTGAAGAACACCACAACTGGTGATACACTCTGCGACGAAAAGAACCCGGTTATTCTGGAATCTATGGAATTCCCGGATCCGGTTATCGAACTTGCAATTGAACCGAAGACGAAGGCTGGTCAGGAAAAGATGGGCATTGCGCTGGCAAAGCTGGCAGAAGAAGACCCGACTTTCAAGACCTACACCGACGAAGAAACGGGTCAGACCATCATCGCTGGTATGGGCGAGCTGCATTTGGATATCATTGTAGACCGTCTGCTGCGTGAGTTCAAGGTAGAAGCAAACGTTGGCGCACCGCAGGTATCCTATAAGGAAACCATCAAGGGCAACGCTGATGTGGACTACAAGTACAAGAAGCAGTCCGGTGGTAGTGGTCAGTATGGTCACGTTAAGATTCGTGTAAAGCCGAACGAATCCGGTAAGGGTTACGAATTTATCAACAAGGTTGTTGGTGGTTCTATCCCGAAGGAATATATTCCGGCTGTTGACGCTGGTATTCAGGGCGCAATGCAGGCTGGTATTCTGGCTGGCTATCAGGTAGTGGACGTTTCCGTTGAGCTGTACGATGGTTCTTACCACGAAGTTGACTCTTCTGAAATGGCATTTAAGATTGCCGGTTCTATGGCATTCAAGGAAGCTATGAAGA
>CAYNPC010000016.1:0-17501 GCA_964399025.1 uncultured Ruminococcus sp.
TGTTCAAAACCAGGTCTTCTGATCGGCATAATAGTCACCTCCTTTCGTGCAATGGCATTCTTCACATTATAACAATATTATATCAGAAAAAACAAATGATTTCAAGCCTTTTTGTCGCATTTCGTTTCGTGAAATGGAAATTTTCAAAAAGTCATTGCAATGGCAGCAAATTTATAGTATAATGAAAGTGTATGTGTAAGTGCAGGATATCCACCTGCGTGTTTGAAAAGAGAGGTTACAATATGGTTTTATTAGATGAATTGCGTGTTACCATGTCGGACTACCAGAAAGACATGGAAGAATTATACGAGGTTCTGGGCATTGCCGTTGCCAAAGAACGCTATGCAGTATTGCAGGAGGAAATCGCAAAAGACGGTTTCTGGGACGATTTGGAACATTCTCAGAAAGTATTGCAGGAGTCCAAGAACTTAGAACACCGCATCGCAGATTACAATAAGATGCAGTCGGAGCTGGAGGATATCATCACCATGATTGAACTCCTGATTGAAGACGGCGAAACAGAAAGCACGTCCGATATCAACGACGAATGCGATGCCTTCATTCAAAAACTGGAAGCTTCTAAACTCTCTTCCCTGCTGACCGGAGAATACGACCACTCCAATGCCATCCTGACATTCCACGCCGGTGCTGGCGGAACAGAAGCACAGGACTGGGCAGAAATGCTCTACAGAATGTACAACCGCTGGGCAGAACGTCACAACTTCAAAGTTACCACACTGGACTATCTGGATGGTGACGAAGCTGGTCTGAAGAGTGCTTCCATCCTGATCGAGGGCGAAAACGCATATGGTTTCCTGAAATCAGAATCCGGTGTACATCGTCTGGTTCGTGTCTCCCCGTTTGATGCTTCCGGTAGACGGCACACCTCTTTCTCTGCGGTAGAGGTAATGCCGGAAATTGATGACAATATGGAAGTGGACATCCGACCAGAAGATATCAAAATGGATGTATTCCGTTCCAGCGGTGCTGGCGGACAGCACATCAACAAAACCAGTTCTGCGGTTCGTCTCACCCACTTGCCAACCGGCATTGTCGTTGCCTGTCAGACCCAGAGAAGCCAGTTCCAGAACAAGGAATACGCTATGAAAATGCTGAAATCCAAGCTGGTTGAAATCAAGGAACGGGAACATCTGGACAAGATTGCCGACATCAAGGGCGTACAGAAAGAAATCGCTTGGGGCGCACAGATTCGTTCCTATGTCTTCATGCCATACACGCTGGCAAAGGATCACAGAACCAGCTTTGAAAACGGAAATATTCAGGCAGTTATGGACGGCGATCTCGATGGCTTTATCAATGCCTATCTGAAAGCACTTTCCAGCGGAAATTTGCAGAAGTAAAATTTTCTGTTGCTTGACAATTTCACAGAAATACAGTATAATAAAAGTTATATTTTTTGTCGTTCTGTCACGCAGACAGAACGGAAACGCATCCGAATGAGATGAAGATAAAGGAGTCACAATCATGGCAATGAAACAGATTTCAAGAAGCGGTTACGACAAGCTCAAAAAAGAACTCGATTTTCTGGTCAGCGTAAAGCGTGCAGAAATGGCACAGAAGCTGAAAGAAGCCCGTGCACAGGGCGACCTTTCTGAAAATGCTGAATACGATGAAGCCAAGAACGAACAGGCGATTCTGGAAGCACAGATTCAGGAGATTCAGTACACCCTCGACAACTCCGAGGTCGTAGAAGATGACAGCCTCTCTCTGGACGAAGTTGGTCTGGGTTCTGTCGTAAAGCTCAAAAACTTCCAGACCGGTAAGGTGGAAGAATGGCAGATTGTCAGCAGCAACGAAGCAAACTTTGCGGAGCACAAGATTTCCGACGATTCTCCAATCGGCAAAGGTGCACTCAAGAAAAAAATCGGTGAGACATTCCAGATTTTCGCACCGGCTGGCGCACTTTCCTTTGAAGTACTGGAAATCGGCAAAGCATCCGATTGATTCCCTTCCGGGGGTTCCTTTGGGTAATTTTTAAATTGTGGAGGATACCATATGGCACAACAGCAGAATCCGCAGCAGAATCCAGCTGCGGAAACCGAACAGGATATTAACATCCTGAAGAAGATTCGTATCGACAAACTGGTAGAACGGCAGGCAGCTGGCAATGATCCGTTTACCATCACCAAATATGACGTTACCGGTAAGGCTGCCGACCTGAAAGCTTCCTACGAAGCAACAGAAGCAGAACTGCTCGCAGCTGCAAATGGCGACGAAGAGGCATTTCAGGCAAGTCTGGAACCGCTGAAAGAACAGATCGTCTCCATTGCTGGTCGTGTTATGAGCTGGCGAGATATGGGACGGGCAAACTTCATTGACGTTCGGGACAACACCGACCGCATTCAGGTTTACGTCCGCATGAACGACATCGGCAAGGAAACATTCAAGGAATTTAAAAAGTGGGATATCGGCGATATTGTCGGTGTCAAGGGCTTTGTATTCCGGACAAAGAAGGGCGAAATTTCCATTCATGCACAGGAAATCACCCTGCTCTCCAAGTCCCTGCTGCCGCTGCCGGAAAAATGGCACGGTCTGAAGGATCAGGACACCCGTTATCGGAAACGGTATCTGGATCTGATTGTCAATCCGGAAGTCAAGAATACATTCATCACCAGAAGCCGCATTCTGCGGGAAATCCGGAACTATCTGGACAATCTGGGCTACGTCGAAGTCGAAACCCCTGTCCTGCTGCCATTGCAGATTGCTGCTGCGGCAAGACCGTTTGTGACCCACCACAACACATTGGATATGGACATGTTCCTGCGCATTGAAACCGAACTGAATCTGAAAAAGCTGATTGTCGGCGGTTTTGATCGTGTCTATGAAGTGGGCAGAATCTTCCGGAACGAAGGCATGGATCCGTCTCACAATCCGGAGTTCACCTCCATTGAAATGTATCAGGCATATACCGATTATAAGGGTATGATGGATCTGATTGAAGATATGTATCGTTCTCTGGCAAAGACCATCTGCGGCAGTGACCACATTCTGTATCAGGGCGTAGAAATCGCACTGGGTGAGCCGTGGGAACGGTTGACGATGGTAGAAGCTGTTCAGAAATACGCCGGTGTCAACTACTATGACTGGGCAGACGATGCCGCTGCGAGAGCTTGTGCAAAGGAAAAGGGCGTAGAAGTAGAAGAAGGCGAAAACGCAACCAAGGGGCATGTTCTGATTGCATTCTTCGATGCATTTGTAGAGGAAAACCTGATTCAGCCGACCATCATCTATGATTATCCGGTTGAAAATTCTCCGCTGGCAAAGCGGAAGGCAAGTGAACCGGCATTCACAGAACGGTTTGAATATTTCATCTATGCAAGAGAAATGGGTAACGCATTCTCCGAGTTGAACGACCCAATTGACCAGAAGCAGCGATTCGAAAAGCAGGTTGCTGCCAGACGGGCACTGGGCGATACCACTGGCGAAGTGGATGAAGATTTCGTCAACGCACTGGAATATGGTATGCCACCAACAGGTGGTCTGGGACTGGGGCTGGATCGTCTGGTTATGCTGTTGACAGACAGTGCTTCTATTCGTGATGTCCTGCTCTTCCCGACCATGCGGCCGCTGCCGAAAAATGATCCGGATGCAGATACCACTGCGGAAACAGAAGCGTAACGAACCAAATCAAACAACAAAGAAGGGGTGTCATCGGGAACCGGTACACCCTTTTCTTTTTCTAAAACACGGACTTCGTATGGGAAAGGAAGTATTATGGCATTCAAAGAACAAGAACAAAAACAAACCGCTACAACAGAAGAAACACCAGCTCCGAAAAAGAAAAAGGAAAAAGGAAAAAGCTTCCTCGAAACCATGCGGGAAATTGACGCAAAGGAAGCAAAACAAGAGGCGGAACGAGAAGAAGCGTGGCAGCGACAGCTTGCAGAACAGGAAGAAAAAGAAAAAGAAGCTTATGCGGCAGATATCCAACAAGACCGCATTGAACTGATTCGGCTCAAACAAGGTGTCATCGAAGAAAGCGACCGCATTCACGAAGAGACAGCGGAAAAGGTCAGACTGCCAATCGGAAAACGCATCTATAACTTTTTCTATCACAACAAGTGGTGGCTGGGCATTACCACCGTGCTGGTTCTGATTTTCGGCTATCTGGCATATCAACTGCTGTCAAAAGTCAAACCCGATTTGGCAGTGCTGGTTTTAACAGATAACACACAGCTGCAATCCACAGACACACAGGCACTGCAAGATTACTTTGCACAATTTATCAACGATGAAAACGGCGACGGCAAAAAAGTAGTCAGCCTCTATTGCATTCCCGTCACAGATGATATCATTGACATGGATTATTACACCGGCGATGCCACCAAACTGACAACCGAACTTGAGATGGCAGATGCCGTTCTGGTGCTGACCGATGCCAAAGCCAACGATTTCATTGGGGCAGACGATATTTTCGTCAACCTCGAAGAACTGTATCCGGACGACACCCACATCCGTGACACCGGTTATTATCTGCGCTATACAGATTTTGCACAGAAAATCGGCTACAACGGTTTGATTGACCGTGATATCTGTCTCAGTCTGCGTACCCCAATCAAGACGACGTATGACAGTCTGGAAGAGATGCAGGAAAATTATGATATTGCAAACAAGGTACTGCAACGCATTATGGAAGATCTGGACGGCACAGAACCACCGTCTGATACAGAGTCTACCACAACAGAAACGGAGGAATGATCATGTTACGCATCGGATGTCATTTGCCATCTTCAAAAGGCTATCTCGAAATGGGAAAACACGCTGTTTCCCTTGGTGCAACGACGTTTGCATTTTTCACACGCAATCCTCGTGGTGGCAAAGCAAAACCCATTCAGGAAGACGATGTCAAAGCGTTTCTCGCCTATGCAAAAGAACACGACATTGACCGTCTGGTTGCCCATGCCCCTTACACCATGAATCTCTGCTCTGCTGACCCACACATCCGACAGTTCGGAACAGATATGCTGGCAGATGATTTGCAGCGGATGGAATTTACACCGCATCAATACTACAATTTCCATCCGGGCAGCCACGTCAAACAGGGCGCAGAAGTCGGCATCTCACAGATTGCAGATGCACTGAATCAGGTATTATTTCCAGAGCAGACCACGACTGTTTTACTGGAAACGATGGCGGGAAAAGGCAGCGAGGTCGGCAGAAATTTTGAAGAACTCCACGCCATTCTGGAACGTGTCAACTTACAGGAAAAAATGGGGGTTTGTCTGGATACCTGCCATATCTGGGACGGCGGTTATGATATCGTCGGCAATCTGGAACAGGTGTTAGAAACCTTTGATCGTGTCATTGGATTGGAACGCCTGTATGCGGTGCACCTCAACGACAGCATGAATCCACTGGGGGCACACAAAGACCGTCATCAGAAAATCGGACAAGGAGAAATCGGGCTGGAAGCACTGGCACGGGTGACACAACATCCGGCACTGCGGCATCTGCCATTCATTCTCGAAACACCGAATGATGATGCTGGCTATGCAGCAGAAATTACATTGCTACGCAGCCTTTCCACAGAAGAATAAAAAAACAAGAATGGTCGTCTATGCGGTTTCCACAAACCACAGACGACCATTTTCTTTCCACAAATATTTTTTAGAAGCTCATTTTCTTATCCGTCAGATAGACTGTCACGCCATAGCAGATAGCAGAAAAGGCAACGTTCAAAAGCAGTGTCAACAGCAGCAACAGAATCGAATGCCCCATCCCAAATTCCAGTCCTTGTTCTGTAAACTCTACATCGAATCCAATCAAACCATCTCCCATGTCTGGAAGCAATGCCAGCACAGAAGCACATGCAGATTGCAGCAGATTCAGGGCAATCCAGAAAACGAATGCCACAAAGCCGCCGATTTTTTTGCTGCCCAGCAACGTTCTCGCCATTGCCATTGCCAGATGAATTGTGGTAATGTTACAAACCAGCTGGAAAACCAGCGTCAACAACAGCAAAATCCAGTCTAACGCATAATCTGTAAACAAGTGCTTGATGGGTGTCATAATCATGCCAATGAACGAATCCGGATCTGTCTGATTGATCACCAGAAAAATGTCCGTCACTCCAATGATTGCAAATATAACCACCGCAGCAGCGGTAATCAACAAGCCCATCAGGACTTTGCAGAGAATCCATTTCCAAGTTGCGGTCGGGGTCAGAAGGAGCATATAACCAGATTTTTTCTGGATGTCATTCCAATACAGTATTACGCCGTACACCACCCCTACAATTGGAAAACAAACGGCTGCGGCAATCAGAAGAATGGTTGCCAGTTCAAAAATCACGTTGAATACGCCATAATCCGAAAAGCTATCTCCGTTTGCGATGATGCCAGTGTAGCCAATCAGCCACGCAGCCTCCAGCAAAACAATAATGACGGCGGAAATCAAAAACATAAATCTGGATTTTTTAATTTCATATTTCAATACAGTTCCCATGATGCAAAACCTCCTTGTTCCCCTCTTAAAATTGTGGTACGGCAGTATCGGCGTAAATTTCCCGATACAAATCCGAGATGGACTTCCCATGCTGCGCACGGATATCCTCCAAGTCGCCTTCCAGTACGACCTTGCCGCTTTTCATCATCACGACGTTGTCAACAATCGGTTCCAGTTCATCAAACAGATGGCTGGAGATGATAAACGTTGCACCGCTACTGGTTGCCTGAATCACGGTATGAATAATCTGATCCCGTCCAATCAGGTCAATGCCGTTGAGTGGTTCATCCAGCATAATCACTTCTGCCCGTCTGGAAAGTGTCACAGCAATTTTTAACTTTGCTGCCATACCGGAAGACAACGCACGCACTTTCATATTTGGTGTCAGTTCCATAAATGTCAGCAGACGGTCAAATAAATCCGCATCAAAATCGGCAAAAAAATCCTTGTGGAATGCTTTCACATCCACAATCCGCATATAGTCATAATAAAATGGCTCTGTAGACATGTAGGCGATGTGCTTTTTGGATTCCACGCCAATCGGCATATCACGATAGGTCAGGTGACCCGATGTGATTTTTACCAGTCCGGCAGCCGATTTCATCAGCGTGCTTTTTCCGCAGCCGTTTGGACCAACCAATGCGTAAACCTTTCCGGTTTCAAATGTTACATTCAGGTCATCCAATGCCCGTTTGTTGTCGTACCCTTTTACGACATGTTCAAATTTCAGCATAATCCCGTTTCTCCTTTTTCCTTTTCAGTCTGTTCTGATTGTGACTCCATCTGTGCTTCCATCGCAGCAAACAATGCTTCTTTGGAAAAATGATACTGCTGCATTTTCTGTAAAAAAGCGGTGACTTCTTCTTGCAGAATGGTACTGCGCAAGCGTTCCGGTAGGTCAGGGTCTTCTATGAGAAATGTCCCGATTCCACGACGGGTAAAAGTAAGTCCCTCGGCTTCCAGTTGCCGGTAAATCCGCTGTACGGTATTCGGATTGACGGTGTAGGCAACCGCCAGATCCGCATTGGAAGGTAACTTATCACCGGGGTGCAGTTCCCCGATGACAATCCGGCGTTTGATGTCATTTGCAATCTGCAAATAGATGGGATAATTTGTTTGAAATTCCATCCCCATGCCTCCTTCTGATTTTACACACGCTGCCTTTTCGTGTGTATTAGTGCACTATCTACATAGTACACTATTTTTCTGATTTTGTCAAGGGGTTTTTGAAAAAAATTTTCCACGGCTGGCGTTTCCGCTTTCGACAGCATTTTCACACCCCCTGTGCTATAATAAAAAACAGGCGGTGATGTGTCATGCAAACCATTTATCTGGACGTTCTGCTTTTCTTCAACTTCTGTATCAATTACTTTTTGCTGCGTGGTACGGCATATCTGACACATATCCCGTGTTCGCTGTGCCGCTGCCTGTGCAGTGCCCTGCTGGGCAGTCTGTTCTCTCTTGCCATCTTTCTGCCGCCGCTCCCTTGGTATCTTTCCCTGCTGATACGGTTGGGGGCTGCGGTCTGCATGAATGGACTGCTTTGTTTCAGAATGCCGGTGCGCAACTTCCTGCGTCAGACGCTCTGGTTTTTCTGTCTCAGTCTGTTGCTGGCTGGTTTCCTGCTGGCGGTGCAGCAACTGACCAACAGCCGCTACCTGCTCACAAGCAATCACTGTTTCTATTTTTCCCTCTCTCTCCCCATCTGCATCCTGTGTACGCTATTTGCTTATGGCTGCCTGCGCCTCTGGCATATGCTACGGCTGCGCTGCCATCACACAGATGCGCATTACCGTGTCTTCATTCGCATTGGTACGCAAACGTTTGTACAAGAGGGGCTTGTAGACACCGGCAACAATCTGGTTGACCTCTACAGCGGTCTGCCGGTGATGGTCTGCAATCGGGCGTTATTCTCTGCCCTGCTGCCACAATGTCATACCAAAAACCGACATTTTCACTATATTCCTTATGCAACCGCTGCCGGCACCAATATGATGCCGGTTTTTGCACCAGATGAGGTATTGGTGCAGAATGTCACAACCGGCTCCAGACAAGCCGTAATGGTACGAATCGGCATGGCAGATACAAAAGACGTTGCGATCTTTCATCCCCATCTTCTACAAACGGTCTGACGAAAGGAGTTTCCCAGATGAAATCTTTGCTGCAACTTCTGCGACAACTGCAATTCCTACTACGCCCCTGCCAGCTGCACTACATTCACGGCGCAGATACCCTGCCGCCACCACTCTCCGTCGTGGAAGAACGTGCCATGCTGGATGCGCTGACAAAAGGAAACGCCGATGCCAGAGAACAGCTCATTGTCCACAATCTACGCCTTGTGGTGTACATCGCCAAGAAATTTGAGTCCACTGGAATCGGGCTGGAGGACTTGATTTCCATCGGTACAATCGGGTTAATGAAAGCCGTCAATACGTTTTGCCCCACCAAAAAAATCAAGCTGGCGACGTATGCTTCCCGCTGCATTGAGAATGAAATCCTGATGTTCCTGCGAAAAGCGTCACAATACCGTGGCGAGATTTCCATTGACGAACCACTCAACATCGACTGGGATGGCAACGAATTGTTGCTTTCCGATGTGCTCGGCACAGATGCAGATGTGGTCAGCCGGAACATCGAACAGGAGTCCGAACGCAATATGCTACGTGCTGCGGTTTCGGAACTGGGCGATCGGGAACGAGAAATTATGGAGCTCCGGTTTGGCTTAGTAGATGGCAAGGAAAAAACGCAGAAAGAAGTGGCACAGGAAATCGGCATTTCACAATCCTATATCTCCCGTCTGGAGAAAAAAATCATCCGCAAACTACGTGGCACGTTGCAACAACTCAGCTAAAACAACACGAAAAAGCCGCTGCACATCTTACGACGTGCAACGGCTTTTCCGTTTTTACAATTGTTGACATGACATGGTTCATCATGAAACCATCTTAATTTAGGACTCCGGACCCAGCTGTGTAACCAAGAAGATCAGATACTGTACAAGCTTAGAAGAATCCAGATCATCTACATTGTGATCGTATTCTACGTCTGCATTTTCCATTGCCTGATCGGAGAATGTTACGAGGTTTGCCAGATACCGGTTCAGGGTAACTGCATCACGCAGGTCTACGATACCATCCAGATTGGTATCGCCATACAGCGGTTCAAACGGCTCTGTGGTGGTGGTAACTGCATTGACAGTTACGACAACTTCTGCGGTCTGTCCCTTCGGTGTGGTAACTGTGATGGTCACCTGACCGCCACCAACACCAGTTACATTACCGTTTTCGTCTACAGTTGCAACTTCTTCATCAGAAGAAACGAACGAGCTACCTGTTACGTTTGTAACAATCTTCTTGGTGTCGCCCACTTCCAAAGTGATGTTCTTCGGGCTGACTGTCAGATCCTTTTCGAACATATCAGACTTTGCGCTGTTGGTTTTATCATCTGTGGTGTAGTAAACTGTGACATCCTTAACGGTTGCGGACTTGATTGCGGTTGCATCGGCATCGTCTGCATAGTACAGACCAATCTTGAAGTTATCGCCTTCCTGCTCGGTGCTGACGTAGTTTTCTACAGAACCAGAAACCGTTACGCTACCATCTTGATTGTACTTATAGCTCTTTGCAACTGCCTGTGGCATTACCCACATGTAGGTATATTCTTTCTTGTTATCATCTGCGCTGACCAATGCAATGGAGCTACCATTGTCATCTGCCTGATACCAGTAAGTAGAAGACTTCTTTGCCAGTACGGAAGTACCAGTACCCAGAACGAGCTGTCTTGCATCTACCTTGGTGTCCAGTGTGAACAGAACGGCATAAACGTCAGCAGTGTTCTCATAAGTCATGTTGAAATCTGCATATTCATAAGATGCAGGGCTGCCACCTACTGTCAGCGTATCACCAGCTGTAATCTTGCTGTTGTTCTGATACGGGAAGGTAACAACTTCTGTGTAGGTCAGCATTGCGCTTTCCAGATCCAGAGAAGTCAGTGCGGTATATTCGTCAGATTCGATTTCGCCATACCACAGCTGGAAGGAAATCGAGTTGCCCAGCTTGACATCAGCGTAATCCTTGACATCTTCCGGAATATCCCATGTTACCTGTACATAGTCACCGAAGTTCTGATCCTTGACATCCTTACCGTTCTGAACGGTGACACCAAAGGAACCGCCGTATTCTTTCAGGTTTGCCAATACTTCGTCGTAGTTGTCGGCACCGATATCATTGTACCAGTAACCGGAGTTCTTATCAGCCTTGAAGCCTGCCAGAGAAGAATCTACAACGTTGCCCTCGGAATCTCTACCGATGACCGTCTTTGCACTTTCTGTATCTGCAACAGAGCTGCCGTATACATTCAAGCCGCCGCCGTACATTACACGTGTTACGTTTTCATCTGCATCGCCACGCAGAACAACGGTCAATGCTTCCGGAATGATCTTTGCCGTATCGGAATCGGCTGTGATACCGAAATCTTCGTAGTAGAATCTGTGGCTGTTCAACGGATAGCCAGCCTTACGGATTTCAGATTCCCGCATTACCTTGGTGTCGTCATCCGGATCTGTATAAACTTCCTCACTGTAGTCCGCACCCTTCGGGCTCGGGGTCAGTGTGATCTTGTCCGTACCGTAATTTTCTTCTGCGTATGCTGTCATTTCTTCCGCAGTGATTTTCTTTGTAATGGTTGCGGTAATGGTTGCCGTACCATCCTTGTTGTCAACAAACGAGTAATTACCACTCTGTGTGTTCTGGCTGCTGTAGAAACCAGCATCACCGGTGTTCGGATACTGTGCTTCCTTGTCTTCAGAACCACCGTAACCCTCTGGTGCTTCGCTGCTCGTGGTATCGGTTGTTCCGTTGACCACAACAGAAGTCAATGTAACCGGAATCTTATTGCCCTCTTCATCCTCTGCATAGCAGTTCTGGAACTCAAGGTGACGGCTCTCATTCCAATCCGCACCGATTGCCCATTCATTTACATCATCATAGTAGTTGATGTCTGCCTTCTTCAGATCCACTGCAACAGAGAAGGAATCGCTGCCCGGATAGCAATCCACTGAGCCGCCGCCATCCCACCAGTAGTCCTGACTTTCTGAAGCAGAAATACCAAAGTAGTAGGTAAACTTGACAACATTTGTGCTGGCTGTCAGGTTGAACTGCAACGAGGTAATTCCGCTGGTCGGATAGTTCTTCAGCAGACCGGTGTATGTGCACTCCTCTGCGTTTGATGCTGTACCATCCGAACCCGCAATGGCAACTTCCAATGTCTGATTGACACTGACCGTTTTGTTTGCTGCCCAGACAACTGGTGTTGCAGCAAGAGAAGTAGTGAGCACGGCGATACCCATCACGGCCGCCTGCAATCGTGTTTTCCATGTGTTTAACATAAGCAAAATCGTCCTTTCTTATTCTTTTTTTGATTTCGGTTCCATATTCAAAATACAAGACCACCCCGTCAACAGAACCAGAGTTATCTTACTACGAGAATATAAACGATTCTTTTCCGTTTGTCTCTATTATATCACAACGTTCTCAAATAGTTGTATATATTCTGTGAATATTGCAGGATACTCGCATCAATTCGTGTAGAAAATAACGCCTGCATTTTTGTTTAAATTGCACAAAAATAGTAGAAATTCGCTAAAACTATCATATTTCTAACCTGTCTTTTCCAAGAAAAGCCACAAAAAAAGGCGTGCCACAACATGATTTTTACCATGTTATAGCACGTCTTCGCCCTTTTCTGTATAAATATTTTTTATGACCCGTTGTCGATTACGTTTCAGATGCGATGGAATCTGTTTCCACCGTATCTATTTTTTCACCTTTCACGTAGACAGAATTGGTATAATCCCCTACTGCCCAGACACGATCCCACTTCGTGCAAGAAATGGTTGGGGTGTCGCTAAAGGAAACGGTGTCGCCTTCCAGTTGTGTGACACCCAACAGGTTGACGGTGACGGTCAGATCCGCAGCAGAAAGCTGTTCGATCTGGTATTTCGGTCCAATCATCGTAACGGTCAACTGACTGGTATCTACGCTCATATCATATGTAGTCGGCGCATTGACGATCCCGATGTCTGTCACCACAAACTCTTTCTCCATCAGTTCCGAGGAATCCAATGTCAGATTGACGGAAGTAATCCCAGAGAGATTCTGATAGTCTTCCGGAATTTCCAACACATAATCTTTGGAGAAATCCAACCCGATATCAGAAAGAGAAATCTGTCCGATGCTGAACGCTGTTTCTGCATCCAGACTCGAATCCGGTGCAGCCAAAGTAATGTGATCCGATGACTGGGTCAAAATGCTGCGCAGATAAGCTTCATCAAAGTTGGTCGGCACATTCCGCAGCTGATACGAGAGATCCAGCTCCTGCGTATATTGCACCGGCACTTCAACGGCATAATTGGACAACGTATAATCCAGATAGGTGCTCTCGACTGTCACGCCATCTTCATCCCGAAATTCCAATTGATCCGTGGTCAGGATGGCAGCGGCAGACAATTCCCGTTCTTTCGGAATCACGGCAACTGCATAGCTAATCTGATCCAGAACATCTTCTGGTCCGCTGACCTCCAGCTCACTGGGTGTGACACGGATTTCATCGGTGTTGATAATGCAGCTGTCCGCACTGGTAATCCGGCTGATATCGCTTTGAATCGGAATCGTTCGGGTCACAAGCTTATCAAAGCGGACGTTCACAGTCTTTGGCGAAATGGACTTCACCGTAAATGACGTACCATCTTTGCTTGCCACGCTGATTTCCAGTGTCTTGACACCAGAAGAGGTGATATTGCCAATCACAGGCGTTGCCAACATATCGTCAACATCCAGATTACCAATCTGCGAACGACTTCCCTCAATCTGTACCGTGACTTCTTCCACGTTGTGTTCAATTTCACTATAGCCGTTCAGCTCCGCCGCTGTTCCCGTCAGGTCAATGGTCAGTGGAATATGCGAAATGGTGCGGAGCGTGGTCGGATACAAGTTGATGGAAATGAAAAACCAAAAAATAATAGCGGTCACAACGGAAAAAATCATTGTCCCCATCTTCGTCCGAAACAGATACGCAAGCAGATGAAATGGACTTTTTTTCGCATTTTGTTCTGATTTCATTGCTCTTCTTTTTCCTCCTGTTTTGACTTGATAAAGGGAATCTTCCGTGCTGCTGTGCGAATCGGCGATTTCTTATCGGTCTGAATCAATCGCTCTGTCAACAATGTCTTCAGCTGCTCCCGTGTGAATCCGCTTTTCAGCACACCGTTTTCCGCAACGGAAATCGCACCGGTTTCCTCGGATACCACCACAACAATGGCATCGGAATTTTCACTCATGCCAATGGCGGCACGATGACGAGAACCCAGTTTCTTATTGATCCACTCTTCCTTCTGCGGCTTGGGCAGAAAACAGGCTGCCGCTAAAATCATACCATCCCGCATGATGACGGCACCATCATGCAGCGGCGTTTTGGGGTAGAAAATATTGCCGAATAATTCCTTACTCGGTGTTGCATTTAAAATAGTACCATTGTCAATCTGCTCACCCAGACGGGTCTGCTGTTCTACAACAATCAATGCGCCCGTTGCGGTCGCTGACAGTTCTACACAGGCATCACAGATTGCCTCAATGGCATTGCCCCAGACAGCAGCATCTCCTGTCGGGGTAGAAAATCCGAACGTAAAGCCCCATTTGCTGTTTCCCGCCTTTTCCAGCGCACGCCGCAGTTCCGGCTGAAACATAATCATCAGGGCAATCAAGCCAACACTAAACGCCTGCTCCATCAGATAAGAGACGACCTTCATCTGCAAAAGCTTTGCCGCAAAATAGGCGAAAATCAGCAGAACAATGCCTTTCATCAGCTGTCCGGCACGGGTTTCCCGCACCAGTTTCACAATCCAATATACCAAATAGGAGAGCACCAGAATATCCAGAATGTCTCTCCATTGTGTTGTTTTTAAAATACTGAACAGACTACCGAGTGCATCTTTGCACCATGCCAACAACTCTGCCCATCGCACTTGCTGTCACTTCCTTTTTTTATCGGAATCGCTTGTGAATCAACCGTTCCGCTGATTCACAAGCGTTTTGTTTCTCTAATCACATCTTATACTCTTATTGTAGCAAGCTTTTGGTAGAATTGCAAGAGGTTTCACAAAACTTTCACTTGTTTCCGGATCGCACTGCCCAATGCTGTCACTTCTGAAATGGTATTGAAAATAGACGGCGCAAACCGCACCGTACCATGTGTGATTGTGCCAAGAGAACGGTGGGCAAGCGGTGCACAATGCAGACCGGCTCGCAGACAGAATCCCATCCGACTCAACGAATCTGCCAGCGTTTCAGAAGGAATCGCTTTGGCGTTGAACGAAACAATCGGAACATAAGAAGCTTCCGGCTGTCGATAGATGGTAATCTGCGGCATTGTGTGCAACATCGTGAGCAAGCGGTTACAGCAGGCTGTTTCATGCTGAAAAATGCCCTGTATCGTTTTCTCTTTCACAAACGCAATGCCAGCACGCAGCGAGAGAATCCCTGCAATATTCAACGTGCCACACTCCAACCGATCGGGCAGAAAATCCGGCATTTCCAGATGGGCAGACAAGCTGCCTGTGCCACCGTATAACAACGGTCGGATGGGATAGCGGCTATCCGTCAGCAACAATCCTGTTCCAGATGCCCCATACAACCCTTTGTGTCCAGCTGTGCAGAGAATATTGATCCCATCTGAAAGCTGCACCGGTAACGTGCCACACGCCTGTGCGCCGTCTGCAATCATACAAATGCCACGTTCCTGACAGAGCGCACCAATTTCCCGAAATGGCAGAATCTGTCCCGTTACATTGCTGGCAAGCGTGCAGATGACGGCTTTGGTGTCGGGGCGGATGCGTTCCCGAAATGCTGCTACCGTTTTCGCATCATCGGCAAAGACCGGTGCAATGCTGCACCGTATACCTCGTTCCCGTATCATCATCGCAACCGGTCGTACCACTGCATTGTGTTCCAAGCTGCTGATGACAACGTGATCCCCTTTTTGCAAAATCCCCTGTATGGCAAGATTGAGCGCATGGGTGCAATTCCAGCAGAAAATTGTATTTTCCGGCTTGCCACCGAAAAAATCAGCGGCTTCTTCCCGTGCCGCAAAAACCTGTTCCGATGTCTTTGTCGTCAGGATGTGCCCACCCCGTCCGGCATTGCCACCATATTCCAGCAACGCCTGTTCCATTGCCTGTCGCACGGTGCGTGGCTTGGGAAACGTCGTTGCAGCATTATCAAAATTCACCATCATCCGGTATCACGCACGGTGTGCAGAGATAAATAGGGAATGTCATTTTCCGTCAGCAATCGGGCAACTTCACGACTCGCACCACGCACGGTGAGCAGATAACTGCACCCGTCTGGCGCAGTCCGCATCTGGCGTTGTAATTTACTGGGATACCCATAGCGACGCAATAAGTTCTGTGCCTTACGTGCCAACGTATCGGACTGGATTCCCACCTGACATTCCAGCATCGTTTTCTCCTCCTTTCTGCTTTCAGGCTATTACCATTTTATGCAGAACGGAGAAAAAAGTGCGACATTCAGCGATCTTGTTCCAACAGGGCAACTGCATGCACCGCAATGCCTTCTCCAGCCCCTGTAAAACCCAGTTTTTCTTCTGTTGTTGCTTTTACACTGACATCTGCTACCGGAATGCCGCAGCAAACGGCAATGTTTTCCCGCATCGTTTCAATATGCGGTGCCAGCTTCGGGCGTTGACAGAGAATCGTAGCATCCAGATTGCCGACGTGATAGCCCTGTTCCTGTACCAATTCTACCACTTTTTGCAGCAATTTTCTGCTATCTGCACCGGCATACTGCGGATCGGTGTCCGGAAAATGTTTTCCGATATCGCCCAATGCCAGTGCCCCCAGCAAGGCATCTGCAATCGCATGAAGCAGTACATCGGCATCAGAATGTCCCAACAGCCCCTTTTCAAACGGGATTGCAACACCGCCTAAGATGAGTTTCCGTTCCGGCACTAATTTATGGACATCGTAACCATGTCCGATGCGCATTTTACTCATACAGTTTCCTCCATTCGTTTTTCCAGCAGCAGCTGGGCAATGAAAATATCTTCCGGTGTTGTAATCTTAATATTGGTGTAATCGCCCACGGTCATATAGACTTTACAACCAATGGCTTCCGCCAACTGACAATCGTCTGTAAAATCCAGATTGTGTTCCTGTGCAAAATCGACGGCTTCAAAATAAATCCGCTTCTGGAACACCTGCGGTGTCTGTGTGATGTATAGGTGTGGTCGGTATGGCGTGTCCACAATCAAGCCATCATTGACGACTTTAATGGTATCTTTTACAGGTACGCCCAGCGTTGCGCCACCAAAAACAGTCGCATCCTGAATGACTGCTGCAATCTGTTCTGGTTTTACCAAAGGTCTGGCACCATCGTGGATGGCGAATAATTTTGTTTCCTTCGATGCTGCCCGTATGCCATTCCAGACACTTTCCTGTCGTGTTGCACCACCGCTGACAATGGCACTACATTTTTTCAACTGCAAATCGGAAACGGTCTGCCGGATGGCATCATGGTCGCAGGGTCTGGCAACAATAATAAATTCTGCAATCCGGTCGCACTGCTCCATTGCAGACATGGACATTCCAATTACGTTGGTTTTCCCCAGCGGCAACAGGATTTTATTTTGTCCCTGCATTCTGGTGGCATTTCCGGCACAAACCAGAATGCCAGTGGTATCTTGCGCTGTTTTCATTGTATTGACTCCTTCCTCTCTGGTAACATATTGTTTTGTCATTGTGCTGTGATTTCTTATTTTCAGTGTAACATGTTTCGTTTGCTTTGTCAAGCAAGGGGGAGAGAAACCAAAAAATCCGTTCCGGAAAACGGAACGGATTTTGTTCTTTGCTGTTTTATAATCAATCGGCAAAAAGAATTTGTTATCTCTTGGAGAACTGCGGTGCACGACGAGCAGCCTTGAGACCGTACTTCTTTCTTTCCTTCATTCTCGGGTCACGAGTCAGG
>CAYNPC010000017.1:0-17442 GCA_964399025.1 uncultured Ruminococcus sp.
CCATCGCTTGGCAGCGCCCTTTCGATCAGAGTATATTGGAGGGAGGTGTGAATCATGTCACCATTTTTCTTATCCTTAATCGGTGTTGATAGCAGAGAGGTCCCACCCGTTCCCATTCCGAACACGGAAGTTAAGCTCTCTTACGCCTACGATACTTGGTCGGTGACGACCTGGGAAAATTGGAAGATGCCGATACTTTGCGGAACAAGATTCCGCACATATTCCTCAATAGCTCAGTCGGTAGAGCATGCGGCTGTTAACCGCAGGGTCGTTGGTTCGAGTCCAACTTGGGGAGCCATATTGAGAAAGTCCGAATCAGTTTTGATTCGGACTTTTTTATTTTTTCTGTTGTATCCAATCAAAGAATGTGCTATAATAAAAAGAGTTACGAATACGCTTTTTTGAATGAAAATTCATACAATATAGATAGGATATCGAAATGAAACAGCATGCGGTCATTGGCATCCTTGCACACGTGGATGCCGGAAAAACAACGCTTTCAGAAGCACTTCTTTTCCAGTCTGGTGTCATTCGGAAACGTGGCAGAGTGGATCACAAGGACGCTTTTCTGGACACCGACCCGTTGGAACGAGAACGTGGCATTACGATTTTTTCAAAACAGGCAATTCTGCCACTGTCACAAATCACAGTGACATTGCTGGACACGCCCGGTCACGTCGATTTTTCAGCGGAAACAGAACGGACATTACAAGTACTGGATGCGGCAATTCTGGTAATTAGTGGGGCGGACGGCGTACAGAGTCACACGGAAACACTCTGGCAGCTCCTGCAACAATATCAGATTCCCGTATTTTTATTTATCAATAAAATGGATCTGGCGACCGATTCCGCAGAATCCGTATTGGCACAGCTCCAACAGAAGCTTTCCCCCAATTGCCTTTCTTTTTCTACGCTGGATGATGCCTTTTATGAAGCGGCGGCATTGGCGAACGACACGGCATTGCAGGAATATCTGGAACAAGGAACCATTGCAACAGAAACCTTGCGGACAGCCATTGCGCAACGGCAGCTGTTTCCGTGTTGCTTCGGCTCTGCCCTGAAGCAGGAGGGCGTTGCGCCTTTTTTGGCGTGTCTGGAAACGTATGCGCCCTACCTTGCGCCCAATGACGATTTCGGGGCGAAAATTTATAAAATCACAGTGGATGAAAATGGAAACCGCTTGTCTCATCTGAAAATGACCGGTGGACGGCTCTCGGTTCGGGACAAACTGCAAAACGGTGAAAAAATCACGCAGATTCGCCTCTATCACGGGGAAAAATTTCAGCCGGTAGAAACAGTAGAAACTGGGATGATCTGCGCCGTGACCGGCTTAACCGAAACCTACGCCGGCGAAGGCTTAGGCAAAGAAGCCGATACAGGAACGCCACAATTAACGCCGGTGCTCTCCTATCGGGTCATCATACCGGAATCGCTGGATGTGCACAAGGTGCTCGCCAACCTGCAAAAACTGGAACAGGAAGACCCACAATTGCAGGTGCGCTGGAATGAACAATTGCAGGAAATTTCCATCCGGCTGATGGGAGAAATTCAGCTTGCCGTGCTCCAGCGACTGATGATGGAGCGGTTTTCGATGCCGGTTTCGTTTGACAACGGCAGCATTGCCTATCGGGAGACGATTCAACGACCAGTTGAGGGGGTCGGACATTATGAACCGTTGCGGCACTATGCAGAAGTGCATCTGCTGTTAGAACCATTGCCGGTCGGCAGTGGATTGCAGTTCGCAACGACCTGTAAAGAAGATCAGCTTGACCGGAACTGGCAGCGTCTGGTGTTGACGCATTTGCAAGAAAAAACACACTGCGGTGTGTTGACCAATTCCCCCATTACCGATATGAAAATCACACTGGTTGCCGGAAAAGCCCATGTCAAACACACAGAAGGCGGCGATTTCCGGCAGGCAACGTATCGGGCACTGCGGCAGGGCTTGCTTTCTACAGAAAGTGTCTTGTTAGAGCCGTGGTATACCTTCCGATTGACCGTGCCGACAGAAAATGTCGGGCGTGCCATTGCCGATTTGCAGCACATGACCGCCACTTTTTCCGCACCGGAAATCGCATCGGATACCATGCGTGTGCTGGAGGGCACCGCCCCCGTTTCAGAATTGCGCACGTATCAGACGGATTTGACAGCCTATACCAAGGGGAAAGGTCGCCTGTTCTGTCAGGTAAAAGGCTATTTTCCTTGCCATAATACAGAAGCTGTGCTGGAAACGATTTCATATGATGGAGCGAACGATCCCGCCAATCCGGGGGATTCTATTTTTTGTTCGCACGGTGCTGGCACATTGGTGAAATGGGATGCCGTCCCGAAACAGATGCACTTGCCATTTGTATATAGCCCTGTGAAAGAACCAGAACCGGTCGATCCGGTGCAGCTGTCACGACAAGCGACCGCCTATCGCAATCGTCTGGAAGAGGACAAAGAGCTGCTGACATGGTTTGAACGGACATATGGCGCAATCAAACGAGATCCCAGACAGGCACTGGAAACGGTACATGTTCCGGCAGCAGAAAAGAAATCGGAAACGCCGTTGCCGACTGTGCCGACAGAAGAATATCTGTTGGTGGATGGCTACAATGTCATTCACGCATGGGAAACGTTGCAGCAGTTTTTACCGGATCATCTGGATCTGGCACGAAAGCAGCTCAGCGATGTGCTCTGCAATTATCAGGGCTTCCGGCAGTGTCATGTGATACTGGTCTTTGATGCCTATCTGGTCAAAGGCGGACGGGAACACGTCGAACATTATCATAACATTGAGATTGTCTACACCAAAGAGGCGGAGACGGCAGATGCCTATATCGAACGTACTACATATACATTGGCGAAAGAAAAACGGATTCGTGTTGTCACATCGGACGGACTGGAGCAACGCATCATTCTGGGAAACGGTGCTTATCGGGTGTCTGCTGCGGAGTTTGCAAAGGAAATCGAAGCCATTGAAAAAGCGATGGCATCTTTTTTGCAGAGTGGCAAGCTACAGACAAAACATATCACAGTCAAAGAATCCGATGCAAAATAGAATGAAACGCTAAGAATATAAAAATATAAAATAGAATACAAACACAAAAGCGCACCAGCGGCAGAGAAAAACTCTGTTTGCTGATGCGCTTTCTTTTTTTACTCGGATGCGTACAGATTCAGATACAGAAAGAACCGCCATCCTGCACCGCTTGCTCCAGTACATCTTTCAGTGTGATGCTGTCCAGATACTCATTGATGACACGATAAAGCCCCTGCCAGATTGGAAGTGTAATGCAGTCCTCTGCACGGTCACAATTGACCCCTTCGCCTTGCAGGCAGGCAACCGGTGCAAGATTTCCTTCTGCCAGTTGCAGAATTTCTCCGACGGTATACTGTTCCGGTGCTTTTGCCAGCCGGTATCCGCCGTGATACCCCCGACTGGTCAGCAACATATCGGAACGATTCAGCAGCGGAATGATTTGTTCCAGATATTTTTTGGAGATGCCCTGTCGTTCTGCAATGTCTTTGAGAGAGATATAACCTTCATTTTGGTGGTTGGCAAGATCCAACATCATGCGCAGCATATAACGACCTTTTGTAGAAATTCTCATGCGATTTCCCCTCTCTTCTCGTTTGTAAATTTTTTATTTATTATACCACGAAACCTATCAGATTGCAAGGTGAAAAATCATGTCTAAAGTTGAAATTATTTTTATGCTTTTTCTTTGTGATTTTCACTATATTTCGGCGCAGGCAATGCACGTTTCTCACAAAAAAATTGAACGCTTTGTAAATCCCGAAAAAAACTTGTACGTTGCTGTACAAGTTTTCAGGAGAAAGTCTCGTATAGTGAAAGGACTTTTTTCACTGCACGAAAAAAAGCCCCTTCCGAAGCAAACGAAAGGAGTCGATGAAATTTATGATGAAACGGACGATGCGACCACAGGAACGCTGCTTCTGCATCTGGTATGCGATGCTTTGTAATGTGCAAGAAGCGG
Organism: uncultured Ruminococcus sp.; assembly: GCA_964399025.1. GTDB lineage: Bacteria > Bacillota > Clostridia > Oscillospirales > Ruminococcaceae > Ruminococcus_C. The sequence continues at coordinate 3,984 of CAYNPC010000017.1, forward strand.
CGTTGCGTGCAGGGTATGCACCGGTGGAGGCAATGGAACGAGGGGTCAAGCTGTTACAGCGTGCGGACTGTGTAGCGTATATCCAGAGTGTGCAGGATACGCTTTCGCACCGCAGCCTCACCAGTAAGGTGATGGCAGGGCTGGAACGGCTGGCATTCGGTTCTTGCAACGATGCGGTGCAGCTGGTCTTTTCGGCGGACAGTCTATCACCGGTGGAGATGGAACAGCTGGATTTGTTCTCTGTAACCGAAATGAAACGGGATCGGAACGGTGGCGTAGAGGTGAAGTTCTATGACCGGCAGAAAGCAATGGAGCAGATGCTCTCCTATGCGACCACTGCAGAAGACCGTTCACAGGCAGATTCTCTGCTGGCAGCATTGACAGGAGCGGATGAAAATGGCGGCTCCGTTTAAGCAGTTCTCCGAGAAACAGAAGCTGGCAATGCGCTGGTGGTCTTTGCAGGCGTATCAGGATTACGATGCCATCATCTGTGATGGGGCGGTGCGGAGCGGCAAGACAGTCTGTATGTCATTGGGGTTTGTCTGTTGGGCAACCCGTTGTTTTCAGGAGACTGCGTTTGCGCTCTGCGGCAAAACCATTACCGCATTGCGGCGCAACGTGGTGACACCGCTGCTACAGACGTTACAGACACTTGGCTTTCGCTGTACGGAAAAGAGCAGCCGGAATTATGTAGATATCACGTTGGGCAATCACAGCAATCGGTTTTACTTGTTTGGCGGACGAGACGAGAGCAGTGCCGCACTGATTCAGGGCATTACACTGGGTGGGGTGTTTCTGGATGAAGTGGCGTTGATGCCACGGACATTTGTGGAGCAGGCACTGGCTCGTTGTAGCTTGCCGCAGGCGAAGCTCTGGTTCAACTGCAATCCGGATCATCCTTATCATTGGTTTTATCGGGAGTGGATTCAGAAAGCCGTGGAGAAACATACGCTGTATCTGCATTTCACAATGGCAGACAATCCGGGATTGACCGATCGGGTACGGGAACGGTACGAACGATTTTACAGCGGCATTTTTTACGACCGGTTTGTACTGGGCAAATGGACGGTTTCCAGTGGCGTGGTCTATCCGATGTTTTCCAAGGAACGGCACGTGGTGCAGCAGGTGCCGGCATGTGCGCAGTTTTATATTTCGTGTGATTATGGCACTGTCAACCCCTCTTCTTTCGGGCTGTGGGGCTGTCACGATGGCATCTGGTATCGGATGGCGGAATATTACTACGATGCCCGAAAGGAAGGCAGTTCCCGCACGGATGAAGCGCATTATGCCGCCTTGGAAGCACTTGCCGGAAACCGACCGATTGAAGCCGTTGTCATTGACCCATCTGCTGCCAGTATGATTGCCTGCATTGCGCAGCACGGTCGCTTTCGGGTGATTCGGGCGGACAATGATGTATTGGCAGGGATTCAGCGTGTCAGCAGTGCGCTCCAGAAAGAACAGCTGCGATTTGCAGCGTGCTGTACGGATACCATACGGGAATTTGGCATGTACTGCTGGGAAGAAGCGCAGCGTGGCGATGCGCCAAGAAAAGAATTTGACCACGCTATGGATGACATCCGGTATTTTGTTTCCACGATTTTGCAGCGACAACAACCGGATGCCTTTTTCACGGCGGCGGTGAAGCGACATGGTGGATGAGACAACAGGGAACAGACAGCATCATCAGAAGGGAGGCAAAAGAAATGGCACTTTTTCACCGAAAAAAACGAGTCCCATCACAGGCAATTCTGCTCTCCGCAGAGCGGCAGCAGCATCGGGAGGAAGCAGTGTTGCAGCAGGATGCTGTGGCGTTGGAATTGTATCAGCGGCTTCGTTACGCTGTGCCGATTATCGATGCGGCACTGAGTAAGATTATCCGGCTGACAGGCAGCTATACCGTGACGGCTTCGGATCAGCGGGTGCAGAAACAACTGGATGCATTTGTCCAGCAAGTGCCCTGTGATTTGAGTGGGCAGTCTTTGCAGTGTTTTACAGATCGGTTTCTGGATAGCTTGTTGACGTGCGGCAATGCACTGGGGGAAATCCTGTTGGATCAACGTTGTGGTTGCATAACCGGATTGCATTGCGCCAGACCGGATCTGGTCACGCTGCAACCGGATGCCAAAGGCGGACGACAGTTCTATCTGCGGACGACGGACGGCACAACAGAAGCCCAGCCGCTGCCCCATCCGGAACGGTTGTTGTTCAGTGCGTTGCATCCGCCAGCCGGACAGATTTACGGCATGTCCGTTTTGCACGGCACACCGGCACTCTGCAACATTCTGCTGCGGATTTATACGTGTATCGGACAGAATTACGACCGCATCGGCAATATTCGCTATGCGGTGACCTATCACCCATCCGATGACCCCACAGAGCGTGCTTACACCGCAGAACGAGCACAGACCATTGCAAAAGAATGGAGTGCCGGAATGCGTTGCAGTGCAGATGGAGAAGTACGGGATTTCATCTGTGCCGGCGATGTGGATATCAAAGTCATCGGGGCGGAAAATCCGCTTCTGGATACCGAAATTCCGGTGCGGCAGCTGCTGGAACAGATCGTTTCAAAGCTGTCCATTCCCCCATTTTTGTTGGGGTTGAACTGGTCTTCTACCGAGCGGATGAGTACACAACAGGCAGATATTCTGACCTCTGAACTGGAATATTATCGCCGTCTGTTGACACCGGTCATCCGGCAGATCAGCACGGCTTTTCTGCGGACAATTGGTTCTACAGCAGAAGTCACGGTCGAATGGGAAAATATCAACTTGCAGGATGAAACTGAGTTGGCGTTGGCAAGATTACACACCGCACAGGCAATGGAAATTGAACAGCGTCTCGCACATTGAGTTTTGAAAATTGAAAGGAGTTTTTTTATGTATCAGAACGTAACATTGGAAAAGGGTATGTATCATCTTACAAACAAGAGCTTTTTGCAGGCACTGGAGGGCGTTGACCCTTCGGCACAGTATGCAGAAACACCGATGGCAGGATTGGATGCTTATGAACGGCAGCTGAAGCGATTTGATATCCGGATGAACGGCCCACATTGTGATCGGGTCGAAAAGTTTTTTAATAGCACAGAAAGTGCAGTCCTGTTTCCGGAATTTGTCCGCCGTGCCATCCGGCAGGGCATGGAAACTTCCATGTTGTCAGAAATGACCGCTGTGGAAACCCACACAGACAGCAGCCAGTATCTCGGTTGCACGCTCTCCGAAACAGACAGCTACAGCACGACCACGGCACAGAGCAAGGCACTGACCGCTTCTACCATTCTGGAAGAATCCGATGCGCTGGTACTGAATAAGTACGGCAGACTGGTAAAGTCTTCTTATGAAGCCGTTCGTCGGCAGCGGCTGGATGTTTTTGCCGTGTTCCTGCGCAGCGTAGGCATGCAGCTGGCACAGGCATTGATGCAGCAGGCAATTACTACACTGACCGCAAGTGCTGGTTCGACTACGGCAAAGGCAGGTTCTGCGCTGGCATACAGCGATCTGGCAACGCTCTACGGCAAGTTTACCACATATGATATGAATACACTGTTGGTTTCCCCGAAGGTTGCTGCAAGCATTCTGGCAATGACACAGATGGAAAAAGTGATTCCGGTGATGCAGGAACAGCAGGTGCGCTTGCCGTTTGGTACAGCATTGTGTAAAGTGCCACAGATGAGCGATAGTGTCATCATTGGTCTGGATAAGGAATTTGCACTGGAAATGGTGACAGGTTCTGATCTGATTCTGGAGACAGACCGTCTGATTGAAAATCAGTTGGATTTGATTGCCGTTTCCTTGCAGTGTGGCTTCCGTGTGCTGACAGAAAATGCGGTGCATAAGATGACACTGTAATCCGGATAGGAGGGATTTTGATGGAAACGATGCAGACACAGGAAGAACTGTTACAAGCATTGAACCAGTTTACACGCCGGACACACAGCGCAGAGGAAGTCTATATTTTTGATGTGCTGCTGTGTGACAATGAAATTGATCGGGATTTCGAACGCTTTTCCGATGAAGCGTTGAAGACGATGCAGACATTGTTCATCGGGAAAACCGGCATTTTTGACCACAACCCATCCGGTACCAATCAGACAGCCCGTATTTTTGCAACCCGACTGGAAACCCATCCGGAACAGAAAACCAGCACCGGCGAAGATTACACTTGTCTGAAAGGCAATGCGTACATGGTACGCACCGATGCCAATCAGGATCTGATTCGGGAGATTGATGCCGGCATCAAAAAGGAAGTCAGTGTTTCCTGCGCCGCAGCATCTCGTACTTGCTCGGTGTGTGGCAAAGACCGCCACACAGCGGCTTGTCCGCATGTACAAGGGGAAGTGTATCAGGGGCAGCTCTGTCATACGATTTTGTCAGATATTACAGATGCCTATGAATGGAGCTTTGTTGCAGTACCGGCACAGCGGCAGGCTGGTGTCACAAAACAGTACGGCGGTGCAGCAGAGACAGAGCGAGTGGCTGTGTTGCAGAAGCAGTTGCAGGCGCAGAAAGCGCAGCTGGAAGCGGCAGAAGCCGATATCCGACAGGAAATTGTACGGCTTTGCTATCTCTCCGGTCATCCGTTGCAGAAGAGCATTTTACAGTTGACTGATGGGATGGATTATGAGAAGTTAGTACCATTCCGCACACAACTTCGGGAGGAAGTCCAGAAGCAGGGCACGTCGCAGCTGCAACGTGCGGAGCAGGCAGCGACGGAATGGGAATCTTTACAGCAATTTCAGTTAAAATAAAGGCAGGAGGAATTTGATTTTATGCAGACGGAGACAGTACGTGCCATTTTCCGAATCATGTCCGGTGTGGAAGATGTGCAGTCTTACGAAGCATTGATTGGTGCAGCGATGGAAGAAATCAAAATGGCATTGCGACCGGATTGTGACAGCAGCAGCGTCCATCTGCACCTGTTGGCAGCTGCCACGGCAAACTGTGCTTATCGGGAGATACAGGCGGCACAGGCGCAGACAGCCTGTACGTATGCCGGCACGGTTGCACAGCAATCCGATCTGACAAAACAGGTCGAAGCAGCGCAGAAATTGGTGAAACGATACCGAACGCTTTGTAGTCACCTTCTGCGGGATGCGCAGTTCTGTTTTTATCAGATTCATCATCCTGTCAAGGAGGAACAAGCAAATGATACAACAGATTCTGCAACAACTGCAAACACAGCTGCAAGTGGTGCCAATGACAGTGTACACAGCGTATGACCATCTGCCGTTGCGACAGAAGGCAACGCCTTTTCTGGTGTTAAATCTCTCCAAGTGGGAGACAGATGCACCGCTCAAACGGGAGACACAGTGTATGATTCCGTTTTCTGCACAAGCTACGATTACGCTGTTGTTGCCGAAGGAATCCGGCGTACAGGATTTGTATGATGCTTTCACAGAACTTGTGCTGCCTGTCCTGATGACAGATTGCAAGGTGCAGAAGGTTGCATTTTCTGCACCGCAAACAGAACCGTTGCTACAGAAACAGAGCCTGACGGCATCTTGCACGGTCTATGGCTGGCTTCAGCCGGCAGCGCAGACAACGGAAACGGAGGCATCCTGATGGCATATCAGTGTACGTTACAGGAAAAGCGGTCGTTTCCGGTCACCATTGGCAGCAATCTATTTTATGTGGAACAATATCAGCTGTCCGGTGTGCGGCAGTTTACAGAGCAGACGACGGTTTCTGGCACAACGGTTTTCACCAATCAGGCGATACGGGCAAGACGGCTGTATCTGGATGGGCGGTTCTTGCGGACAGATCCACCTTCTGCCATTTTGTTGCAGTTGGATGCTTATTTAGTGGGCAATCAACGTTTTGTCGTGGAGCTGGACGGCGTGCGGTATGCAATGTGTCAGCTGACCCGTTACACCGTGAAAGAAGACGGCAGCACGGCAACGTTGTCCTGTCGGTTGGAGTGTATTGTGACCAGTGCCCTGACGGCAGCGGCAACGACAGACACAACGGCAGAAACCGAAGAAAGCTGATATCTGGAAAGGAGCTTTGGGATGGCACTGACTGTTACCATCTATAATACCACAGGGGCATCGTATGTCTTTACGAAAATTTTGTCCTTTCAGCTGAAAAAAGAAGTCTACACGCCGTATACTGCGTTTTCTGCGCAGCTTGACACGGAGGGCTTGACCCAGTTCGGCACAGTCTGCCGGATTGTGGTACAGTATGGCAGCCGTGTGCTGCACGAAGGCAGTCTGGAAGAGATGACCGTGCGGACCCATACCAGCGCAACGTGGATGACGATTCTGTCTTACGGCTTTACCAAATTGCTGTTGCACAACGAATTAGAACCGGGCTTGTATCCCAATCTTTCCGTGGATGCGCTGTTGACGGGCTATTACACGTTTCCGGATGCGATTACGTGGGAAGCCAATGCGGATACCAGCAATTATGTTTATTTCAAAGAGCACATCCCCGTTTGGGATGGCGTTGTGACGTTGTGCTATAAGCTATTGGAACGCTATCCCTATATCCGTGGCAGCAATCAGGTTTGCCTGCATCTGCCGAGCGATGCCAAGACGATGCGCATACAGACGGCGCAGACATTGGCATATGGGACAAAACGTCGCTATCGCAGTATGATCAGCCATTTTCATATGCAGGATGTGGATGGCACGTATAATCAATTTTCGCTGGTCAATCCACAGGCGACCGCCGTTTACCAGCTCCGCCACAAACAGATTTCGTTTGACCGTTCTTATGCCTACAATCCGCAGAAAGCACTGGAATTTCGTTCCAACGTGGCACAGAACGGCTGGTTTCAGCAGTTTGTCACCCTGTCCGGTATGGTGCTGTATGATTTAAATGATTGCCTGACCATCGTAGATGGTATGGAGAATGGCAGAATCTCTGCAATTACTTGGAAGGGGACGCAAACCGGCATTTCCACGACGTTCTCGGTTTACTTTGATGCGTTCCAGAATGCGTAAATCGTTCGATTCGACACACTGTTGTTTTTTCATCACTTTTTCTGTTTTCTGACTTGCAAAAAGAACGGAAACCATGTATAATAAGAAAAATATATGGACAGAAAGGTGTGTGTTGATATGAATATTTTTTTGGTGCTGGCGTTTCTTTTTGCCGTCGGCAGCGTGCTGGGCTGGGGACTGGAAGTGCTCTATCGCCATTTTGCCAATCGGCATCACAGGTGGATCAATCCGGGGTTTCTGGTAGGACCGTATCTGCCACTTTACGGATTTAGTCTCTGCATCTTGTATCTGCTGGCTTCTCTGGAGCATCATCTGCCAATTGAAAATGTCATTCTGCAAAAGGTGATTTTATTCGTTTGTATGGCAATCTGTATCACGGTAATAGAATATATTGCCGGATTGATTTTTATCCGTGGGATGAAAATCAAACTCTGGGATTACAGCAGCTGCTGGGGGAATATCAAGGGCATCATTTGTCCGAAATTTTCTTTCTACTGGATGGTATTGAGTGCGGTCTATTATTTTTTCATACACCCCTATATTCTGGACAGCCTGAACTGGTTGGCGCAGAATCTGGCATTCTCTTTTCTGATTGGTTTTTTCTTTGGGGTGTTTGTGTTGGATCTGGTCTATTCGTTGCGGCTGGTGCGGAAAATCCGGCTGTTTGCAGCCGAACATCAGATTGTTGTCCGGTTGGAAGAGTTGAAAGCGAGCATTCAGGCGAACAAGGAAAAACGAGGCGAGAAATTGCGGTTCTTTTTCGCATTGCATTCCAGTGTCCCGTTGAAAGAACAGTTGGAACACTATCTGGAAGTGCCCAGTGTAAAAAAGCGGTTGCAGGAATTGCGGGAACGGATGCAGAGTAAACAAGATAAAAAATGAAAATGGGATAAAATAAAAAAGCGGAAAGCAGAGAAAAAATCTGCTTTCCGCTTTTCGTTATGCTTCTTGCTTTATGCTTCCTGCTTGCCAATCCGACTGGACGGATGTAAGGAAATGTGTGTTTTTTCCAGCACCTTAATCAGTGCTTTTGCTGCAACAAATGCAATCACAAGGGATATACTATCCTTCAGCAGGTAAGGAACGGAAACCTGCAAGGCACTTGTCCAGAATCCTCTGCCTGCCAGCATGGAGAACTGCAACACGCCGCAGAAGTGACAGACCAGCAGACCGGCTGCTTGCAAGACCACGCAGAGCACATTGCCAAGCTTTTTGTTTTCCATAGATTCCTGCAACGCTGCTCCAGCACCGCAGAGCAATGTCATCGGGAGAAAGCCCCACAGGAAGCCACCGGTTACACCGACAAATTTTGCAATGCCGCCGGAGAACTGTGCGAATACCGGTACCCCAACTGCACCCAGTGCCAGATAAACCAGAACGGAAATGCTACCACGTTTCCAGCCAAGACAGCTTGCGCAAAGCCCGATGGCGAGCGTTTGCAGTGTCGCTGGGACACCACTTGGCATCGGAATGCTGATTTGAGACAGAACCGCCAGAATAGCAGCGAACAGGGCAATCTGGCAGAGATTGCGGACAGATGATGAAGACATAGGGTTTCCTCTTTTCGTAAACTTTTTATTTTCCACTTGGTTTACCATGTGAACGAAACGTAGTATAGCACAGATTTTTCGTCTTGTCAAGGGAAAACAGGCAGGGAACCGGAATAATGTGCAAATAATACGAAAAATGTGGAAGACAGAGAAAAAAATTATGCAATGATACAAAAATCAAAAAACTGCTTGACAATTCCAGGGAATCGTGATAAATTAATATTAGCACTCAGAGAGAATGAGTGCTAACACTTAAAAACAATAGCTGCCAGCAAGCGGAAACGGGGAAGGAGGCATACAGATGGATGTGCGAAAAGAAAATGTACTGATTGCCGTTGTGGAAGAGTACATTCGGACGGGAGAACCAGTCGGTTCTAAAACCATCTCAAAATTGCCACAGATTGCTGTCTCCGCCGCAACGGTACGAAACGACATGGCAGTGTTAGAAGAACTGGGCTATCTGGAACAACCACATACCTCAGCAGGCAGAGTGCCGACTTATAGCGGCTACCATTTTTATATTGAACACGTCGTCGGACGGGATTCTCTATCGGAATCCGAGCGGAAACGGTTGGATGCCATGCTGGAAAGCGAAGGCGAGCTGTCAGAGGAACTGTTGATTCAAAGTGCAACAACTGCACTTGCAGAAGTCACAAAATGTGCGACAGTCGTTTCTGACTTTGCACCGAAATATTCTGTCATCTCCAAAGTGGAAGTCATCCCGACCGGCAAACGCCTGTATGTGGTGCTGTTGATTACTTCCAACGGCACAATCAAAAACAAAGCCTGCCGGCTGGAGTTTGATCTCACCGAAGAACACATGCAATTCTTCCGGAACTTCATGGAAAAGAATTTGCAGGGCGTTTCTGTTTCGGAACTTTCAGAAGACAGAATGGAACAGATGGTAACCGCCGTCAGTGCTTATATGATGGCACTTTCTCCACTGGTGCAAGGTGTCTGTGAAATGTCAAGAGATCTGCAACAACAGAATGTCTACGTCAGCGGCGAACAGAACCTGCTCTCTTGTCAGGATCTGAATCAAGCAGAGGTGGTACAGTTTATTTCCCACAAAAATGAATTGCGTGGTGTGTTGGATGATTCGTTTAACGGCATCAAGGTCGTTTTCGGAGAAGAGGGTGACCGGTTTGTCATCGGCAATTCCAGCATGATTGTATCGAAATACCAGAAAGGGAGACAAGCGGTCGGCTCGCTGGGGGTCATTGGCCCGATGCGGTTGGATTACGCAAAGATCATCCCATATATAGAATATTTTACCGAAAAGCTTTCGCATCTGATTTCCGAAGAAGATGACGGAGCAGACGAGAAAGAGGAGGGACGCTGAGGATGGAACCGAATGCAGAAATGGAACCGAATCAGGAAACGGCGCAGGCAGAGGAAGAAGTTGTAGAATCAGCAACAACAGATGCACAGCCGGAAACAGAAGCAGCGGAAGAAGAACAGCCTATGAAAAAGAAAACGCTGAAAGCAGCACTGGAAAAAGCGGAGGCGGAACTGGCAGATCAGAAAGATCAACATCTGCGCTTAATGGCAGAGTACCAGAACTACCGGAATCGCACAACGGAAGAGAAAAAGAAAATTTACGGAGATGCAAAAGCAGATTGCATTCAGTCTTTGCTGACGGTCATTGATACGTTTGAAATCGCATTAAAGACCGATTGCAGCGACGAGGCGTACAAAAAGGGCATTGAAATGACATTCACTCAGTTGCAGAAAGCACTGGAGCAGATGGGTGTCAAGGAAATTGCAGAAGTCGGTGTGGAATTTGACCCGAACCGGCACAACGCCATCAAGCAGATGGATGATACGGAATTTGCAGAAAATACCGTCTGCGCCGTTTATCAGAAAGGCTATTTGTTAGGAGAACGGTTGATCCGTCCGGCAATGGTTGCTGTGGCAGGATAGCCATTCCGCACAATCCAGAAAACCAAATCATAAAATAAATGATAACGTCAACGACCGTTCCGGATGGAATGGGTGAGGAAAGGAAGATTTACTATGGGAAAGATTATTGGTATTGACTTGGGTACAACAAACTCTTGTGTAGCAGTTATGGAAGGCGGCAACGCTGTTGTCATCCCGAACGCTGAAGGTGCAAGAACAACCCCATCTGTTGTTGGTTTTACAAAGAATGATGAACGTCTGGTTGGTCAGGTCGCAAAGCGGCAGGCAGTTGCCAATCCGGAACGTACCATTTCTTCTATTAAGCGGCATATGGGTTCTGATTACAAGGTTACAATAGATGGCAAGAAATACACCCCGCAGGAAATTTCTGCAATGATTCTTCAGAAGCTGAAGGCAGATGCAGAAGCTTATCTGGGTGCACCGGTTACAGAAGCGGTTATCACCGTACCGGCTTACTTCACAGACGCACAGCGGCAGGCAACCAAGGATGCAGGACAGATCGCTGGTCTGACCGTTAAGAGAATCATCAACGAGCCGACCGCAGCAGCACTGTCCTATGGCATCGACAAGGAAGAAGACCAGAAGGTTATGGTTTATGACCTCGGCGGCGGTACGTTCGACGTTTCCATCATCGAAATGGGTGACGGCGTACAGCAGGTACTTGCAACTGCTGGTAACAACCACCTCGGCGGTGACGACTTCGACCAGAGAATCATTGACTGGATCGTTGCAGAATTTAAGAAGACAGAGGGCATCGACCTCTCAACCGATAAGATGGTTATGCAGCGGTTGAAGGAAGCAGCAGAAAAGGCAAAGATTGAACTGTCTGCAACCACGTCTTCTAACATCAACCTGCCGTTCATCACAGCAGATGCAACTGGCCCGAAGCACTTGGATATGACACTGACCGTTGCAAAGTTCAATGAACTGACCAAGGATTTGGTAGATGCAACAATGGGTCCGGTACAGCAGGCACTGTCTGACAGTGGTCTGAGCGCATCCGAACTGAACAAGGTGCTGATGGTAGGTGGTTCTTCCAGAATCCCAGCTGTACAGGAAGCCGTTCGTCGGAAGCTGGGCAAGGAACCGTTCAAGGGCATCAATCCGGACGAATGCGTTGCACTCGGTGCTGCTTATCAGGGCGGCGTACTTGGCGGCGATGTCAAGGATGGTCTGCTGCTGTTGGATGTAACACCGTTGTCACTGGGTCTGGAAACCATGGGCGGTGTTTGCACCAAGATTATTGATAGAAACACCACGATCCCGACCAAGAAGAGCCAGATCTTCTCTACAGCCGCTGACAATCAGACTGCTGTAGATATCAACGTTCTGCAAGGCGAACGGGAATTTGCAAAGGACAACAAGCAGCTGGGCACATTCCGTCTGGATGGCATTGCACCGGCACGGCGTGGCGTACCGCAGATTGAAGTCACATTTGACATCGACGCAAACGGCATCGTACACGTTTCTGCAAAGGATCTGGGCACAGGCAAGGAACAGAACATCACCATCACTTCTTCGACCAACATGTCCAAAGAAGACATTGAAAAGGCTGTTAAGGAAGCAGAAGCTTACGCTGAGGAAGACAAGAAGCGCAAGGATGATGTTGACACCAGAAACAATGCAGAAAACATGGTAATGCAGTGTGAGAGCACACTGGAAGAGCTGGGCGACAAGGTGCCGGCTTCTGAAAAGTCTGAAGTAGAGCAGAAGTGCAATGACCTGAAGGAAGCCCTCAAGGGAACCGATACGGCATTGATCAAGGAAAAGAGCGATGCTTTGCAGAAGACACTGTATGACCTGTCTTCGAAGCTGTATCAGCAGGCAGGTGCTGCACAGGGCAATCCGGACATGGGCGACATGGGCAACATGGACGGTGCGGCTGACAACGGCGGCGACGACGATGTCATTGATGCAGATTACAAGGAAGTATAAGCCAGACAGAATGGCGTGCAATAGAGACATACGGGACGGACGGATTTTCCATTCGTCCCGTATATTAGTGTAAAGGAGCTGAGGACGATGGCAGAGGAAAAACGAGATTATTATGAAGTGCTGGGTTTGCAGAAGGGTGCTTCGGAAGAGGAAATCAAAAAAGCCTTCAAAACCATGGCGAGAAAATACCATCCGGACCTCCATCCGGGCGACAAAGAGGCAGAGGCAAAGTTCAAGGAAGTCAATGAAGCCTATGGAGTCCTCTCTGATGCGGATAAACGGGCAAGATATGACCAGTTCGGACACGCTGGTGTCGATCCGAGCTATGGCGGCGGTGGAGACGGCTTCGGCGGTTTCAGTGGCTTTAGCGGCGATATGGGCGATATCTTCGAAAGTATTTTTGGCGGCGGCTTCGGCTTTGGAGGCGGCGGTAGACGGTCATCTGCCAATGCCAACGCACCAAGACGGGGCGGTGACATTCACACAGACGTGCGCATCAGCTTTATGGAAGCCTGTCAGGGCGTGAAGAAGACCATCAGCTTTGCACATATGGATAAATGTCCGCAGTGTAACGGCAGCGGTGCAGATGGCAGTACAAGCAAGCAGACTTGTCCGGAATGTAACGGCAGAGGCAGTGTCAAGACCAATCAGCAGACCCCGTTCGGTGTCATTTCCAGCACAAGACCTTGCAGTCGCTGCGGTGGACGAGGAGAAATTATCACGAATCCGTGTAACAAGTGTCGTGGCACCGGACGGGTTCGGACAACCAGCAATATTGAATTGAGCATTCCAGCTGGTATCGACAACGGCGAGACAATCCGTATGACCGGCAAGGGCGATGCAGGTCTGAACGGTGGACCGGCAGGCGATGTTTACGTAACGGTACAGATGCAGTCACATCCGCTGTTTGAACGGGATGGCAGCGATATTTACTGCGAGATTCCGATTACCTATGCACAGGCAGTATTGGGCGCAGAAATCACCGTGCCGACGATTGATGGCGATGTAAAGTATGCAATCCCAGAGGGCACACAGAGTGGCACACGTTTCCGGCTGCGTGGCAAGGGCGTGAAGATGCTGCGGCGGGATGCACGAGGCGATCAGTATGTAA
>CAYNPC010000018.1:0-17212 GCA_964399025.1 uncultured Ruminococcus sp.
TGTTTTGCAATTCTGATGAAGAAAAATTTCGTTGCGATTGTCAATGAAAAACGTGGCAAGAGCCGGTTTGAATCCATCTTGGGGCTGCTGGGTCTGAACAATCGTCTGATTCACAACCTGTCCGATTTGGAAAACAACAAATGGCTGCTGACAGAACCCGTGGACTACGATGCCGTATATACCATTCTGGAAAAAGAACGGGAGCGGTGCAAGCGATGGTTGCGCAACGCACTGGAACAGCCAGGGAAAAAGCCATTTTCCACTTATGATTTGCTGATCAAAAAAATCGAAGATCTGACAACAAAGGTCAACAAGCTGAGCGCATCCAATCAGACACTGGTTCGGAAAGTCAATCACTTGGTGCAGTATGCAGGTTTCCAACTGACTTCCATCCATCAAATCATTCCGTATCTAAATGCATTGCAGGCAAACAAGGAAAATTATATCATCGGCATTGCTGTAAAAGATACGCCCGGCAGCTATTTCACAAATGAAATGTTCGCTGCGATGCAGCCCCTTGGTGTGACCGTCAACCTGACGAAAAAGCACTGGTACGGCTACGCTGCCATTATTGACAGCGGCGAACTGTTGGCGGAAGATTCTGCTTATCAGAAGGTAGTCACGGTCAAGGCAACCGCCTCGAATGACATTGTGATCTCCGCAACCAGTAAGCCTTTGAAGGTGGGAAATGCCACTGCGATTCACTTCAACGACGTTGGCTATTCTGTCTGCCGTCGTGGAATCAATATCGTTGTTTACGATAAGACAAAACAATGTATTTGCGACAGCGTATGCTTTGATACGCACACCAAAAACATTGATTGCCATAGATAATATCAAAAAACAGGAGGACGTTATGAAAAAATACGATTATCTGATTGTCGGTGCCGGTCTGTTCGGCGCAGTGTTTGCTTATGAAGCCATGCAGCGTGGAAAGACCTGCCTTGTGGTGGAGCGCAGAAATCACATTGCCGGCAATATCTACTGCGAAACCGTCGAGGACATTCACGTTCACAAGTACGGTGCGCATATCTTCCACACTTCCAATCAGCAGCTCTGGGATTATATCAACCAGTTTGCAGAATTTAACAACTACATCAACTCCCCGATTGCTGTCTACAAGGATGAGCTGTACAACCTGCCGTTCAACATGAACACCTTCAGCAAAATGTGGAACATCCGCACCCCACAAGAGGCAAAGGAACACATTGCGCAGCAGATCGCAGAGCTGAACATCACAGAGCCGAAGAATCTGGAAGAACAGGCACTCTCTCTGGTTGGCACAGACGTGTATGAAAAGCTCATCAAGGGCTACACAGAAAAGCAGTGGGGCAGAAGCTGTACCGATTTGCCGTCTTTCATCATCAAGCGGCTGCCGCTGCGGTTTGTCTATGACAACAACTACTTCAACGACCGCTATCAGGGCATTCCAATCGGTGGCTACACGCCAATTGTAGAGAAGATGTTGCAGGGTGCAGACATTCTCACCGATACCGATTACTTTGAATTCATCAAGGAAAATCCGGAGATTGCAGAAAAGACCGTCTTCACAGGTCAGATTGATGCGTTCTTTGATTATAAGCTCGGTGTACTGGAATATCGTAGCGTGCGATTTGAAACGGAAGTGCTGGATTGCGAAAACTATCAGGGCAACGCCGTTGTCAACTACACAGAACGGGAAGTGCCGTACACCAGAATCATTGAGCACAAGCACTTTGAATTTGGCAAGCAGCCGAAAACAGTCATCTCCAGAGAATATTCTTCTGAATGGAAGAAGGGCGACGAGCCGTACTATCCGGTCAACAATGAGCGCAACAATGCGATGTATCTGGAATACAAGAAGCTGGCAGAAACTGTTCCGAATGTCATTTTTGGCGGTCGTCTCGGTCAGTATAAGTATTACGATATGGATAAGGTCATTGCTGCTGCACTGGAAGCTGTTTCCGCTGAATTTGGCGCATAAGAGAGGAGCACAGCAATTATGTGGATTCGCACACAGAATGAGGATGCCCTCTATGATGTGATTGGCGTTCGTGCAATTAAAATGATAACGGAACACAGCTGTTCCGTTATCGGGATTCTGATGAACACAAAAGAATCCGTAATACTGGGAGAATATGCTGATTTTGCAACCGCAAAAGCAGAAGTCAGCCGTATGGAAGCATTTCTGATTGCTGGCACACAATCAGTTTATCAGATGCAAAAAGCAACAAAGTAATCATCAAAACGAAACGCAGCACGTGCATCCCACAAGGATGCACGATGCTATTTTTGACCCATGTCATCAAGAACCAAGAAAACAATCTCTTATTTAAAGGAGTTTATCATGATAAAGGCACTGAAAAAATACCGGTTTCTGTTCAGCGAACTCGTAAAACGAGACTTCCGACAGAAATACAAGAAAACAACATTGGGTGTCATCTGGAGTGTACTCAATCCACTGGCAGAATTTATGATCCTGATGCTGATTTTTAAAAACCTGTTCGGCAGAGACACGCCGCACTACACCATTTACATGCTGGTCGGTATTCTCAATTATACCTACTTCAGCAACGCTACCACCAGCGGTATGCAATCATTCCTGAACAATGCTGGTATCATTCAGAAAATCAAGCTGCCCATCTGGATTTTCCCACTTTCCAAAAATGTATCCGCTTTGATTAACTTCTTCATCACGCTGGTCCTGTTGGTGTTGTTCATGTTCATTGACCATATCGTATTCACGTGGAAGTTGATTTTTTTAGTCATACCGATTGTTCTGCTGTTCATTATGAATTACGGTATCAGTCTGATTCTGGCATCCATGTATATTTTTTTCAAGGACGTACAGTATTTCTACCACATTTTCTGCCGCCTTCTGTACTTCTGTTGCGCAATTTTCTGGTATGACACTTCCCTCTCGGAAACGGGACAGAAGCTGTTGCGCCTCAATCCGATTTATGACTTCATCACGTATTACCGTTCCATCATCATTTCCGCACAGATTCCATCTCTGTCCACGCATCTGATTTTGCTGGGATACAGCGTTGCATTTTTGCTGATTGGTATGCTTGTCTACAACCGCAACAAAAACAAATTCGTATTCTATCTGTAAGACAAAGAGGAGGAACTTGCTATGGAACCCATTATTCGTGCTTCTCATCTCTATATCCGCTATCTGATGGGAGATTTTCGGGACATCGGTCTCAAAGAATGGATCATCCAACGTGCCAAACGGGAACGACGGATTGAAAGCCGCTGGGCGGTAGAAGATGTTTCCTTTACGCTGGAACGAGGTGATTTCATGGGCATTATCGGCGCAAATGGTGCCGGAAAATCAACGCTTCTGAAATCCGTCTGTGGCATTCTGCCACCAAAACAAGGCGAACTACAGGTAGACGGAAACGTCATTGCCCTGTTGGAACTCGGCACCGGCTTTGACGGCGATCTGAACCTGATTGAAAACATCTATATGCGTGGTGCATTACTCGGCTACACAAAAGAATTTATTGCAAAACGTGTAGCGGAAATCATCCGGTTTGCAGAATTAGAGCCGTTCCAGTATTACAAATACAAACAGCTCTCCAGTGGTATGCGTTCCCGTCTGGCATTCTCTATTGCCTGTATGGTAGATCCGGAAATTCTGATTCTGGACGAAGTGCTCTCTGTCGGAGACGGCGGTTTCCGCAAAAAGAGCGAAGCCAAAATGCGCGAGATCATCAAAGGCGGTGCGACAACGCTTTTTGTCAGCCACTCTACAACACAGATGCGGCGGCTTTGCAATAAGCTAATCTGGCTGGACAACGGCAAACAAATCGCATTCGCCAAAGACAAAAAGGAATGTGCCACCCTGCTGACACGGTATGAGCGATATCTGAAACAACGTTCCGTTGACCCCAATGCCAAACCGGATCTGACAACGCCACTCCCTGCCAGCAAGCCAAAAGCCAAAACAAAACCAGAAGCAAAATCTGCACCAAATCCAGCACCGAAGAAAGAAAAGCCCTCTGTACGGGAAATCTGTCTGGAATCTTATGTGAATCTTCTGCATCAGTTTGTCGCAGACCCGACCGCACTGGAACATTTCAATGCGTATTTCCAGCAGCAACAAATCACA
This sequence comes from uncultured Ruminococcus sp., assembly GCA_964399025.1. GTDB lineage: Bacteria > Bacillota > Clostridia > Oscillospirales > Ruminococcaceae > Ruminococcus_C. The sequence continues at coordinate 4,097 of CAYNPC010000018.1, forward strand.
CACATTGCGGTTTATGGCGAATCCATGCTAATGAAAACGCTTGCTGTTCTGCTGAACAACATCGGCGTTACCATTGACTATATGATTGAGGATCGTGCCAAGAGCAATTATTGCGACAAAATACAGCGCAGAGATTGTAAGGAATATCCGGACACACAACGGATTCTCATTGCAGATGTTCGCTGCGAAGATATCATTCAGAAAAAACTTGCGAAGCTGACCAGCATTCCAGCCGTGACCGTTTCCGAACTGATTCACTACACTGCAAAATAAGGCAACACAAAACGCCCCCCGTTATCAAAACGAGGGGCGTTGTTTTTGTGAAATGCAATTTGCAATCAGATTTTATTCGCCACAATGTGCACAGCTTGCACAATCTGGGAACTGCGTTGCATCGTAAGCAATGCCATTCTTATCGTAATAATCTTTCAGAGCTGCCTTGATGGCTTCCTCTGCCAGAACAGAACAGTGCAGCTTATGTGCCGGCAGTCCGTCCAATGCCTCAGCGACTGCCTTATTGGTCAGCTGCAACGCATCTGCCACCGGCTTGCCCTTGATCATTTCTGTTGCCATTGAGCTGGATGCAATTGCGCTACCACAGCCAAATGTCTCGAACTTTACATCTTCGATGATATCATTCTCAATCTTGAGATAGATCTTCATGATGTCGCCGCACTTTGCGTTGCCAACTTCTCCAACGCCATCTGCATTCTCCAATACACCAACGTTACGTGGGTGCAGAAAATGATCCATTACCTTTTCACTATACAATGCCATGATTTTTGATTCCTTTCCGCTTACTGCTTACAGCATGAATGATTTCTTTCCTTCTGTCAGATCCCGCCAAACAGGAGACATGCTCCGCAGATAGGATACGACTTCCGGAATTGCCTGTAACAGATATTCTACTTCTGCCATCGTGTTTTCTGCGCCCAGTGACAACCGCAGAGAACCATGTGCAATCTCGTGCGGTCTGCCAATTGCCAGCAGAACGTGAGACGGATCCAGAGAACCCGATGTGCAGGCAGAACCAGAGGAAGCGCAAATGCCCTTCTGATCCAACAGCAGCAACAGAGATTCGCCCTCAATGCCTTCAAAGCAGAAATGTACGTTGCTCGGCAACCGGTGTTCCCGATCCCCATTCAGGACAGAATGCGGAATCTGCGACAGACCTTCAATCAAACGGTCCCGCATTGCCTTGCAATGTGCAGCATCCTCTTCCATATGGTCGCAAGCATACTGCAAGGCAGCTGCCATTCCCAGAATTGCTGGGATATTCTCTGTGCCTGCTCGCTTGCCACGTTCCTGTGCACCGCCGGCAATCAGTGTATGCAGCCGCACGCCCTTCTTCGCATACAGCACCCCAATGCCTCTCGGTCCATTGAACTTATGTGCGGAAAGAGAAAGCATATCAATATTATCATTCTTAACAGAAATCGGCAGGTGACCTGCTGCTTGTACAGCATCCGTGTGGAACAGCACCTTGTGCTTTCTGCAAACAGCACCAATTTCTGCAATCGGCATAACAGAACCAATTTCATTATTGGCATACATAACAGAAACCAAGCAGGTATCCGGCTGAATCGCAGCCTCAACCTCTTCCGCAGTTACCATACCATTTTCATGTACGTCCAGCAGCGTAACAGAGAAGCCTTCTTCTTTCAGCTGATCCAGACAATGCAGAATGGCATGATGTTCAAAAGCAGTGGAAATGATGTGCATCTTTCCCTGTCTTTTTCCGATGGCAGCTGCGGAACGCAATGCCTGATTATCGGCTTCGCTGCCGCCGGAGGTAAAATAAATCTCCTTCGGGTCAGCATCCAGACAAGCTGCAATCTGCTCTCTTGCCTGCTGCAAGAGGACAGCGGCTTCCTGTCCGACGGTGTGCAGGCTGGATGGGTTGCCGAAAACTTCCCAACCCTTTACCATACCAGCCATTGCTTCTGTACTTATCTTTGTGGTCGCTGCATGATCTGCATAAATCACGTTACATTTCTCCTCTCATCAATCAATCATCAATCTATTATGATACACAGCCCTCGTGAATATACAGGGGTCATGCAAATAGGAATTTGCGCTATTAGCTATTATTTATTCTGCGACTGCATCAAAACCGTGCTGCAAATCCGCCAGAATATCATCAATGTGTTCTGTACCAATGGAAAGCCGGATGGTATTCGGATGAATGCCAGCTTCCAGCAGTTCTTCTTCTGACAACTGCGAATGGGTCGTCGATGCCGGATGAATGACCAGACTCTTTACATCTGCAACGTTTGCAAGCAGAGAGAACAGTTCCAGACTTTCTGTGAACTTCTTTGCCTTCTGTGCGTCGCCCTTGATGGTAAAAGTAAAGATCGAACCAGCACCGTTCGGAAAATACCGGTCATACAGTTCTTTTTCCTTGCCGGTTGCCAGAAACGGGTGATAAACCTTCTCAACCTGCGGATGATGCTGCAAGAAGTCAACAACCTTCAGTGCATTTTCCACATGGCGTTCTACACGCAGGGACAATGTTTCCAGCCCTTGCAGCAGCAAGAAAGAGTGGAACGGGGAGATGGTTGCGCCCTGATCCCGCATCAATGTTGTCCGTGCCTTCATGATATAGGCAGCATTGCCACATGCTTCTGTGAAGACCACGCCGTGATAGGACGGATTCGGCTGGCTCAGTCCTGGGAACTTGTCATTCTGTGTCCAGTCAAAGTGACCGCCGTCTACAATGACACCACCCATAACGGTACCGTGACCGCCGATGAACTTCGTTGCAGAGTGTACAACGATATCTGCACCATGTTCCAGTGGACGCAGCAGATACGGTGTCGCAAATGTGCTATCAACAATCAACGGAATCCCGTGACGGTGTGCCACTTCTGCAACCGCTTCCAGATCAATGACATCTGAATTTGGATTGCCCAATGTTTCCGCATAAATCAGCTTGGTATTGTCCCGAATAGCGGCTTCAAATGCAGCCGGATCCAGAGAATCTACGAATGTGGTTTCCAAGCCTTGCTCCCGCAATGTGTTCGCAAACAAATTGTGCGTACCACCATAGAGGTTGCTGGCGGAAACGATATGATCGCCTGCCACTGCGATATTCTGCACGGCATACGTAATTGCAGCAGAACCAGAAGCCGTTGCCAGTGCACCAACGCCACCTTCGAGCTGTGCCATTCGTTCTTCAAAAACAGAACTGGTCGGGTTCATCAGTCTGGTGTAAATGTTGCCGCCCTCTGTCAGTGCAAACCGACCGGCAGCTTGTGCAGAGTCTTTGAATACATAAGAGGTTGTAGCGTAAATCGGGACAGCTCTGGAATCGGTTGTCGGATCCGCATGTTCCTGTCCAGCATGAACTTGTAATGTTTCAAAACGATACTGTTTCATATAGAAAAGGCTCCTTTTTTATTTATTCCTACCTTTTTTGTAGGTTAATACAAGTATACCCCATTTCTCTGTGTTTGTCAACAGGCAAAAATGCTTTTTTCGCATATTTTCTCTTTTCCCAAAAAAGTTTATAAAAAAATTCACTTTTGCGCTGCTGCTTGACAAACAAAAAAATTCTCTGTATAATGAGGAAAGCACTTGTTGATTTCGTACAGATTGTAGATGATATTTGTGAAACGACAAGCTGTCAAAAAATTATGATGAAGAAGGTTGTACTGTCATGTCTGCTGCTTTTATGAATGAAATCCGTTCTGTGGAACCTTATGTACCGGGAGATCAGCCGAATTTTCCGGATATGATAAAATTGAACACCAACGAAAATCCATATCCGCCTGCGCCAGCGGTGGAACAGGTATTGCACGCCATTCCGGCTGATACGATGCGCCTCTACCCTGACCCGACGGTTGCAAAGCTGAACCAAGCCATTGCAGATTGCTATCACGTCGCACCAGAACAAGTCTTTACCGGTGTCGGCTCAGATGATGTACTGGCAATGTGTTTCCTGACGTTCTTCAACTCCGAAAAGCCCATCCTCTTTCCGGATGTGTCCTACGGCTTCTATCCGGTCTGGGCAGAAATGCTGCGGATTCCGCATCAGACACAGCCACTGGATGCAGATTTCTGTATCCGGAAAGAAGATTATTACAAAGAGAATGGCGGCATTGTATTCCCGAACCCCAATGCGCCAACCGGTATTGCCCTGTCCGTTTCGGATGTGGAGGACATCATCCGCCACAATCCGGACAGCGTCGTCATCGTAGATGAGGCATATATTGACTTTGGTGGCACATCGGTTCTGCCGTTGGTAGAAACGTATGACAATCTGATTGTTGTACAAACCTTCTCCAAATCCCGCTCTATGGCAGGTATGCGGATTGGTTTTGCCATTTCCAACCCGACACTGATTCAGGCACTCAACAACGTCAAGTTTTCGTTCAACTCCTACACCATGAATCAGACTGCGATTGCAGCCGGTGTGGCTTCTATTCAGGATACCGCTTATTTCCAAGACACCATTTCCAAAATTGTTGCAACCAGAGAACGGACAAAAACCGTGCTGGCAGAAATGGGATTCCAGTTTCCGGATTCTCAGAGCAATTTCCTTTTCGTAACGCATCCGGATTACGATGCAAAAACGTTGTACGAAATGCTCAAGGCACAGCACATCTTTGTCCGCTATTTCGGAACGGGACGGACTGCGCCTTACCTGCGTATCACCATCGGTACGGATGAACAGATGGATGCATTGTTTGCAGCATTGCGGTCTTATTGCAAGTAACCGTGTCTCTTAGAAGATAACTGCTCCGTTGCTGGCAATGACATCCCGATAGAAATAACCGGAATCTTTGATGGTACGTTCCTGTGTCTGATAATCCACATATACCAGACCGAACCGCTTGTCATAGCCGTCTGCCCATTCAAAGTTATCCATAATTGACCAGTACAGATAGCCCATGACTTCTGCGCCATCTTCTGCTGCCTGACACAGCGCACGCAGATAGCGTTTCATATAGTCAATCCGGAATGGGTCGTGTACCTTGCCATCCAGATGCACCCAATCATGCCCTGCCATTCCATTTTCGCTGATCAGAATTGGTTTGCCATAACGTTCATACAGGAATTTCGGTCCCCAATAGAGTGCCTCTGGCGTAACAGGCCAACCCATCTGTGTTCTGGGACAACCAATATAGCTATTCTCCGCATAGCCATCCGGATTGAAATCCGCCTTGCTTTCGTAGATATTTACGCCATAGAAATCCACTGGCTGTGAAATCAATTCCATATCGCCATCCTGTATCTGTGGCATATCTGTTTTCAGAATCTCATACGCTTCTTTCGGATAATCTCCAAAGAAAATCGGGTCTGCCCACCAAGCAGTTTCAAACGCAAATCGTTCCCGTGTGAACGAAAAGCTCTTCTGTCGTGCAATCTCTATTGCAAGCGGAGAATGGTCTGTTGGGGTACAGCAAGGGGTAGAGAAGGCAAATCCCACTTTCGGTGTCTGCTTTGCGCATTCCCGAATGACTTTTACTGCCTTACCGTGTGCCAGAAGGACATTGTGCGAAATCTGTGCCAAATCTTTTGGCGGCAATGTCTGAAACGGTGCAAATTTGCCGATCGCATATCCGCAACCGATAAAGACCTGCGGTTCGTTCAAGGTCATCCAGTAGGTGACACGGTCAGAAAGGGCTTCTACTACCACTTTGGCATACGCAGCAAACCAATCAGAAGATGCCGGATTCAGCCAACCCCCTCGCTGATGCAGCGCATACGGATAATCCCAGTGAAACAGCGTTATCATTGGCGTGATGCCACTTTCCAACAGCGCATCTACCAAATCCGAGTAGAACTGCAACCCTTTCTGGTTGACGGTTCCTGTGCCGTCCGGCAAGATTCTTGTCCAGTTGATGGAAAACCGATAATACCGGATGCCCATCTCCTGCATCATTTTTACGTCTTCCCGAAAGCGGTGGTAATGGTCACAAGCAACGTTTCCGTTTTCACCATGTGCAATGTGTCCAGGCTCCTGGCTATAAACATCCCAGATGTTTGCGCCTTTGCCGTCTTCCTGATAGGCACCTTCCACCTGATATGCTGCGGAAGCTGTGCCCCATATGAATTGATTGGAAAATTTCATTTTCTCATTCCTCCTATCTATGATTTTCCCCTACAGTATATCATCTATTTGGTAATTTGTCAATCTTATCTATCCCTGAGCAATGGTGAAAATAGTTATTTTGCACAAAAGCAAAGAGCGTTTTTGTGCAAAACATCCTTTGACAACCCCCTGCAAACGTGCTATAATGAAAAAACAAGATGTGTAGCAAGCCTGCGTAAATCCAATCAGGCTGCTGCACATTTTTTTGTTGTCTACAAAATACGCAATCTGTAAATTGGAAAGGATGATGTTCTCTATGGCACAGACGATTGCCAAAACAAAAGAAAAAAAGAAAGACAATATGCGCACAACTCCACCCCATAAATTACTGCTCAGTATGGGTGTCCCCATGATTTTCTCTATGGTGCTACAAGCCTTGTACAACATTGTAGACAGTGCGTTTGTCTCCAATATGAAGCAGGACGGCGAAGCCGCATTGAATGCGCTTACACTGGCATTTCCATTGCAAATGCTGATTGTTGCCATCAGTATCGGAACAGGTGTCGGCGTAAACGTATTGGTTTCGAAGAGCCTTGGACAACGGAATGAAAAGAAAGCCAGTCAGGTTGCCGGAAATGGCGTGTTTCTGGCAGCGGTGATTTACCTGCTGTTTCTTCTGTTCGGGCTGTTCGGTACCAATGTCTATATTGCATCCCAGACAAGCGATGTTCGCATCGCTGAAATGGGTGTTTCTTATCTGCGTATTTGCTGCACGCTCTCTATTGGCATGGTGTTTTTCTCGATTTACGAAAAACTGCTGCAAGCGACTGGCAATCCGCTCTATTCCACCATTGCACAAATCAGCGGTGCTGTATGCAATATCGTGTTAGACCCTATTCTCATCTATGGATGGTTTGGTCTGCCAGAGCTGGGGGTGATCGGGGCTGCCTATGCAACTGTAATCGGACAAATTCTTTCATTTGTCCTTGCGCTTCTGTTTCATTTCAAAGTCAATCGCTGCATTTCCAATCGGCTCTGTTACTGCAAACCGAATGGACAGCTGATCAAATCTATCTACGCCATCGGACTGCCTGCTATTCTGTCACAGGCATTGATGTCCGTTATGACATACGGCATGAATCTGATTCTGGTTCGTGTCGGCAGCACAATGGTAACGGCTTACGGTCTATATTATAAGATACAACAGTTCATTTTATTCGCCGCATTCGGGTTGCGAGATGCCATTACACCGGTGATTTCTTTCTATCATGGGATGAAAAGCCGTGCCAGAATCCGCTACGGGATTCGTTATGGGCTTCTGTATACGCTCATCATTATGCTGATTGGTATGATACTGGTGGAAAGCCTTGCTGTTCCATTTACAAAAGTGTTCGGTTTGTCCGGCGAAACAGAAATGCTCTGCATTCAGGCGATGCGTATCATTTCCCTCAGCTTCTTGTTTGCTGGTGCGAATATTGCCCTGCAAGGCGTTTTTCAAGCGTTAGATAGTGGGCTGGAATCGTTGCTTGTTTCCGTCTGCCGACAGATTGTATTCGTCTTACCAGTTGCGTGGCTCTTCTCTCAGCTCGCAAAAAGCAATCCGGATGTGTCATGGTGTGTCTGGCTGACGTTCCCCATCGCAGAGGGAATCTCCTGTATCATTTCCTGTTTGCTGATGGCACGCATTCAGAAAAAGAAAATCAAAACCCTGCGCTAAAATACAAATAAGGGCTTGCAAATTGCAAGCCCTTATTTTTTGTCTTCTATCTCGTTCGGGAAACCCTATAGCACTTTGGAGAGAAAATCCTTTACCCGCTCATTTTTCGGATTCTCAAAAAATTCCGCTGGCGGTCCTTGTTCAACAATTCCGCCATCTGCCATGAAAAGAATGCGTGAGGCAACTTCTCTTGCAAAACCCATCTCGTGTGTTACAACAACCATTGTCATACCATCTTCCGCAAGCTCTTTCATCAGCTCCAGCACCTCGCCAACCATTTCCGGATCCAGTGCCGAAGTTGGCTCGTCAAACAAAATCACGTCCGGATTCATCGCAAGCGTTCTCGCAATGGCAATCCGCTGTTTCTGTCCACCGGAAAGCTGGTTCGGATATCGCTCAGCTTTGTCGGCAAGACCGACTTTTTTCAGCAGTTCTTCCGCTTTTTCATCCGCTTCTTCCCGACTCATCAGCCCCAGCTTTACAGGCGCAAGCGTTATATTGCAACGGATTGTGAGATGCGGAAAGAGATTGAAGTGCTGGAAAACCATCCCCATTTTTTGCCGAATCTGATTGAGCTGAGACGGCTTCGCTGCTGTAATATCCTTGCCTTCGAAAAGAATTTTTCCCGAAGTTGGCTTTTCCAGCAGGTTCAGACAGCGCAAAAAGGTACTTTTGCCGGAACCCGACGGCCCTATGATGACCACTTTTTCGCCTGTAGAAATCGTCTCGCTGATCTCCTTTAACACCTGCACTTCGCCGAAGGATTTGCTCAGATTTTTTACTTCTATCATAATCAGTTACACACTCCTTATCGTTCCGAACGTTTCAGATGCGCTTCCAGCTTTGAGACAAGCCATGTCAGAATCAATACCATAACAAGGTAAATGGCAGCGACTGCAATCAGTGGCAGAAATGCCTCATACGTCGTACTTCTTATGATATCGCCGCCCTTTGTCAAGTCTTGTACTGCTATGTATCCTGCCACGGAGGTTTCTTTCAACAGCACAATAAATTCGTTTGCAAGCGCAGGCAGCACGTTTTTGAACGCCTGTGGCAAAATAATATAAACCATCGTGCGGCAATAGCCGAACCCTAAGCTTGCACCTGCTTCGAACTGTCCGTTGTCAATTGACATGATACCCGAACGCACAATTTCTGCTATATATGCCGCCGAATTGAGTCCGAACGCAAGCACGGCAACATAAACGCTGTATTGGCTTGTAACGGAAACAAAGACGACAAAGTAAAGAATCATCAGCTGTACCACAACAGGCGTGCCACGAATTACCGTCAGATAGACTCTTGCGAACAGATTCAGAAGCTTCAGTTTGCCCATCTTATCATGTGTAGCACGAATGATTGCCAATAGAAATCCGAGGATAAATCCGATAATCACTGCCAAAAAAGTAATCATCAGCGTATTCTTCAAACCATTTGTGAGATATTTCCATCTTGCCTGCTCGATAAATGTGCTCTTCAACCTTGTCAACAGCGAACCTTTCGCCGCCGTACTGTCAGAGCGTACCAACAGCACCTGTTCCGCCGTCGTGTAAGAATCGGAGAAATTCACATTTTCCATCCGGTCGGCAGTTACGGTCATCCCTGCTACACCAACATCCGCCTTGCCCGAATCGACTGCCGCAATAATGGAATCAAAAGCCATATCATCGACTTGCAATTCATAGCCCAGAACATCACAGACAGCGTGCATCATATCGACATCAAAGCCGACAATTTCACCATCTTCACGCTGTTCATAGGGCGGAAATTCGGCATTGGTTGCCATGACAAGCGTTCCGTTTGAATACGTTGTGCCATCTGGCGTTTCGTAAGGCGATTCGCCCTTATTTTCTCCAATCCAGTTGTCATAAATTTGATCCAGTGTGCCATTTTCACGAAGTTCTTCCAGTGCGGTGTTGATTTCTTCTGTCAGGGTATCATTGCCTTTTTTGATTGCAATCGCATATTCCTCCGGCTCAAAGATATCATCCAGAATTTTGATATCGCTGTTTTTGGAGGCAAATTCCTCTGCCGGCTGCTTGTCGATGATGACGGCATTCACCTTTCCTTGTTTCAGTGCTTGTACCGCATCAGAACCTTTGTTGAATTTATCAACGCTGGCATCTGTTATCTCCTCAGCGTAAAGATCGCCGACCGTCCCAAGCTGCACGGCAATCGCCTGTCCTTCAAGGTCAGCGAGCGACTCGATTTTCACATCAGACTTGCTGCCGCAGGAGACAAGCACCAGCATCGCTGCGACTGCCATCACCAACGCTGCGATTCGTTTTTTCCCCTTCATCCTATTTCACCTCGTAATCTTTCGCATACAGCACCAGTAAACTGCCCTGCTGTATCGTCACTTCTGCCTGTTCTGCTTCGATTTCATTGCTGACACCAAGCGGAAAATTGCCGGAAAGCGTGCCGTTTTGCAGGCAATATTTTGTACCGGAAATGCTGACCCCAGTACAACAATCGCTCAGCGACAACAGCGAAAAATACCAGCCGTCCCGTTTGGGATACTGCCGGGTGGTGCCGGCATTCTGCACCGTCATCCAGTTCTGCGCATCACACAATGTCCCTTCTGCGCCCTGCTCTGTCAGATAACGCAACACCTGTAAATTGGCAATCATATGATCCAATCTGCCACCCAGACCGCCATAAATATCAATATGTACCACGCCCAGCGAAAGCGCAAACTTTACAGCAAGCATCGTGTCCGTATCATCTTTTTCTGGGGGATAGCGCAGCACATGCGCACCAGTTGGTTGTTCCTGACTGGAATCAAAATCACCCAGAATCCAATCTGGTTCTATGCCAAGTGTCCTCGCATGTCGCAAGCCACTGTCTGCACAGATGATAACCGCATCTGCTGGGAGTCTGACCCATTCCGGCATCTGTAACGCCCCACCGGCAAAAATAACAGCTGTTTTTACTTTTCCCATTCTTTTCGCTTTTTCGCCTCTTCATACATTGTCACATAGGAAGCATGTCGACTCTCTGTAATGTCACCTGCCTGCATTGCTTCCAGTACGGCACAGCCCTTTTCACAGACATGGGCACAGTCCTGAAACCGACACTGCAAACGATACGCTGCAAACTCCGGAAAACATTCTGCCAATGCTTCTTTCGGAATCCGTGCATATTGTTCTGTTTCAAAAGTAGAAAATCCGGGCGTATCGGCAATATAGCCATCTTCAATGGGATAAAGCGATGCCTGACGGGTTGTATGCCGTCCACGTCCCAGTTTTTCGCTGATTTCTCCGACAGGCAATTGCAAATCCGGATACAGTGCATTCAATAACGTAGACTTTCCGGCACCGGAATTTCCCGTCAAGGCACTTACCTTTCCTTGCAGCATCTGTCTGACCGCCGCCAACGTCTCAGGCTGATCATAGCACACCGGAAAAACAGAAATGCCAATCTTCTCATACAGATTCTGCAACGTTTCGCCCTGCTGTAAATCCAACTTTGTCAACACCAGAACTGGTGTAATCTGCTTATAAATTGCCACCGTGATAAACTTATCCAGCAACAACAGATTGGGAACTGGTTTGCAAGTGGAGACGACAAAAACCAATTGATCCAGATTGGCAAGTGGCGGACGAATGATGCTATTCTTACGAGGAAGAATTTCCGTGATGACACCATCTTCTACCGTGACAAAATCCCCTGCATACGGTGTAATGCCACGCTTTCGGAATACCCCTCTCGCTTTGCAGGTACAAAGACCGGAAGAGGACTCTACTGTATAGAGTCCTCCTACACATGTCAAGATTCTGCCCTGCTGTTGTTCTGTCACAGGCTGTATCATCATGACACACCCTCCACAACTGCGGCTTCTTCCGTTACCACAACTGGTTGTTGCGCTTCTGTCGCTGCAACCGTCTGCTGCGGTGTCACCGCTGCAAATGCCGTTTCAAAATCTTCTGAAACCGTCTGGAACGTGCCAGCTGTAAAATCAAACGTATACGTGCCGATTCGTGCTGTTGTTCCGGTTGTTCCACCCGTGACGGAAACTGTTACAGTTTGCTGTCCCTGTCCGGTCAACGTGATTTCTACCATACCGCCAACGGATTCCGCTACAAACGGGTAGCTCTCTACGATCTGCCCATTGATCGTGAAATCAATGGTATACTTTCCAGTGATGTCCGACGGCAGATACATGCCGTAATAAACACTGCCCTCCGGTACAGAACCATTGCTGATCTGAAGCGTGATTTCTGTTCCGGCATTGACGGACGTATCGGCATCAATGCTCTGTCCGACAACTTCCCCAGCCGGCTTCTCGGAATCTACTTCCTCTACACTTGCAATCTTCAGGTTAGCACGAGCGCATTCTACTTCTGCATCTTCCTGTGTCATGCCGACAAAATTCGGGACAGTCACTTCATCTACAGCAATGCCTGTGCTGACATAAAGATACACGCTACTACCGACTTTCATCTGTGTGCCATAAGCCGGATCGGTCCGGATGCAATATCCCTTTTCGACACCATCTTCTTCTGTGCTTGCCTCAGAAATTTCTTCTACGACAAAGCCCAGATCGGTCAGCATATTCTTGGCTTCGCCCTCAGAATAGCCCTTCACTTCCGGCACGCTTAACATCTGTGTGCCCTTGCTGACAGCGACCGCAATCCGGATTTTATTGTTGTCGCCACGATCCACCAATGTGCCCGGATCTTCGCTCTGCTTATAAATCGTACCAGCAGCGTATTCATCGTTATAATCCTCTTCCTCTACGCTCAGTACGATATCATTTTCGTAGTTCTTCACGGCATCTTCGTAGGTCATCCCGTACAGGTTCGGCACTTCCACGGATTTCCGCAGTAAGTTCGGATTGGTCAACAATGCGACAATAAAGACAGCTGCCACGACAATTACAACAACAGTAACGGCGGTCAGAATCGGAACAACAAGCGATTTCTGACGGGTTTCCGGCTCGTCCGGCTCATCGTCCAGCTCATATTCTTCCTCGTCATCCGACTCTTCTTCATATTCATCTGACTGCGGTGCTTGTGCATACGGCGGATAAGGCTGCTGTGTCGGCGTGCCGTACTGCATTCTACCGGCTTCTACACGTTGCTGTACCAGCGGTACACTGTAATAGCCGAAAATAATCTGATTGTTCTGCTTGAACGCTTCCAGGTCACGGATCATATCGGAGGCAGTCTGATACCGATTTTCCGCATCTTTCTCCATTGCATGCATGATGATTTCTTCCAATCCGGAAGGAATATTGGGATTGATATCTCTCGGTCGAACCGGAATATTCTTAATGTGCATCACCGCAATGGAAACCGGATTATCCGTATCAAACGGCTTCTGTCCTGTCATCATTTCATAGAACATAACGCCGACAGAA
>CAYNPC010000019.1:0-17119 GCA_964399025.1 uncultured Ruminococcus sp.
AACCATCGGGTTGTTACCCATACCGATCAGACCCATCATTTCTACGTGAGCCGGAACAGAAGAAGAACCAGCAAACTGTGCATCAGAGTGCATCCGTCCCATGGTATCTGTCATGCCGTAAGAAGCCGGACCTGCTGCCATGTTATCCGGATGCAGGGTACGACCAGTACCGCCACCAGATGCAACGGAGAAGTACTTCTTGCCAGCGTCGATGCATTCCTTCTTGTAAGTACCTGCAACTGGGTGCTGGAATCTGGTCGGGTTGGTGGAGTTACCAGTGATGGAAACGTCAACGCCTTCCTTCCACATGATTGCAACGCCTTCTGTTACATCGTTTGCACCATAACAATTTACCTTTGCTCTCGGGCTTTCCGGATCCTTAGAATAGCACTTCCGGAATACTTCCTTTACTTCGCCTGTGTAGTAGTCCATTTCTGTTTCTACATAGGTAAAGCCATTTACTCTTGCGATAATCTGTGCAGCATCCTTGCCCAGACCGTTCAGGATAACACGGAGCGGTTCTTTCCGAACCTTGTTTGCCTTTTCTGCAATACCGATTGCACCTTCTGCAGCTGCGAAAGATTCGTGACCTGCCAGGAATGCGAAACACTTGGTCTCTTCTTCCAGCAGCATCTTGCCGAGGTTACCGTGACCCAGACCTACTTTTCTCTGGTCAGCAACAGAACCCGGAATGCAGAATGCCTGCAAGCCTTCGCCGATTGCAGCAGCTGCATCAGCAGCTCTCCGGCAGCCCTTCTTGATTGCAATTGCTGCACCTACGGTGTAAGCCCACTTTGCATTTTCAAAGCAGATCGGCTGAATGCCTTCTACCATCTTGTAAACATCTAAGCCAGCAGCCTTTGTGACTTCTGCTGCACCTTCGATGGAGTCAATGCCATATTCCTTGAGAACAGCCAGAATCTGCTTTTCTCTTCTCTCATAAGATTCAAACAATGCCATGGATGAAAATCCTCCCTCTTCTTATTCTTTTCTCGGGTCTACGAGCTTAACAGCGTCAGCAACACGGCCATACTGACCCTGTGCCTTTTCAAATGCAGTGTTTGCATCGTCGCCAGCCTTGATGAAGTCCATCATCTTGCCGAAGTTTACAAACTTATAGCCGATAATCTCATCATCTTCGTTCAGTGCAATCTTGGTTACGTAACCATCGGTCATTTCCAGATAACGAGGACCCTTTGCCAGTGTACCATACATCGTACCAACCTGAGAACGCAGACCCTTACCAAGGTCTTCCAGACCTGCACCGATCGGCAGACCTTCTTCAGAGAATGCACTCTGGCTTCTACCGTAAACGATCTGCAGGAAGAGTTCCCGCATAGCGGTATTGATGGCATCACACACGAGGTCTGTATTCAGTGCTTCCAGAATGGTTCTGCCCGGCAGGATTTCAGCAGCCATTGCAGCAGAATGTGTCATACCAGAACATCCAACTGTTTCTACCAATGCTTCCTGGATGATACCTTCTTTTACGTTCAGGGTCAGCTTACAAGTACCCTGCTGCGGTGCACACCAGCCGATACCATGTGTCAGACCGGAGATATCAGAAATTTCCTTTGCCTTTACCCATTTTGCTTCTTCCGGAATCGGAGCAGCACCATGGTTCACGCCCTGTGCAACAACGCACATTTTGTTTACTTCGTTTGAATAAATCATCTTCAAACTCCTTTCATGTTAATGATGGGATGCGGACAGCCCGTCCACGTGTATACCGCTTCAGCATACAATTCTATTATACAACATTTTTGGAATAGAATCAAGTGTTTTTTTCATTTTTCAAGTGCCTTCTGAAAATTCCGCAAAATCGACCGTTCCACTACATCCGGCAGGCAGAGATTCTTTGCGATTCCTGTGCCGATTTCAATATTTTTCTTGATGGCTTCTCCGTGAAAATCAGAACCGCAGGTACAGATCAATCCTTTTTCTTCTGCCAACTTACAATACCATGCCATTTCCTCTGCGGTATGGGTGCTGTAATACGCCTCTATCCCCTGCAAGCCAGCATTGATCAACGTCTGTAACAGTGCGAGAAAAGCCGATTTTTCCAGTTTCAGTTTGGCAGGATGTGCCAGAACCGGGATCCCACCAGCACCGAGAATCAGTCGGACACATGCCACACCAGATGGTTTGGGACGTTCGACTTTTTCCCGAAATTCATCCGTGTCAAAATAAAGCTGGAATGCTTCCGCAACTGATGCGGTAATGCCTTTTTTCTCCAATGCTTTTGCAAAATGCGGTTTCCCACTGGTTTTCCCATCGTTATAGAATGCGACTTCTTCTAACGTGATAGAAACCCCTTTTTCTTGCAGGTAATCAACGATTTTCCCTTTTCGTTCCATGCGAAACTGGTTATTTTTTTGGATGTAGTCTTGCAATGCTTCATTTTCTGGATCAATGCCGTAGCCCAAGATATGCAGCTGCCCATTTTCCGCCGCACTGATTTCAATGCCGGAGAAAATTTTCAGATCTGAAAACGATTCTGCCGCTTTTTTCGCTCGTTCCAAACCGGAAACAGTATCGTGATCGGTAATGGCAAGCGCACTGACACCAACCATCGCTGCACGTGAAACAAGATCTTCCGGCGTGTCCGTGCCGTCAGAACAAGTCGTGTGGGTGTGTAAATCAATTAACATTTTTATCTTACAAGCTCCTTTCAAAAAAATAAGTGAGAAATATTACGATAGCACCGCATCAAAAAGAGTCGAGGCAGCATAGGTATCCGTATGACAGAGAAACAGCACCTGCTGATATGCTGTCAGATCTGGCACCAATTCCGTCAACGCTGTTGCATAGCGCACATCTACCAGACAAATTTTCTGATAATGCTGTGCCAGAAAAGGAATCATACAATCTGCCCATTCATCTTTGAGTACCAGCAGTTGTTTCCCGTTTTCCAGATCGGTTGTAATGATCTGGAGCGGTGCAGATTCTCCCAGATAAAAATTATAAGGATTTTCTGATTGCAGTGCATCTGTATCATACAGCGTATCTGTCTTCGTCAGGTTCTGCGCCGTCGAACCGGTCTCCAACGTCAACGTTGGATCGCCGCTTTCGTTTTCATAGATATCCAGCAGATCCGGTGTTACCGTCCCAGACGGGAATTGCTGATAGAGTTCCCCTCTGACATCTCGCTGCACGTGAGATACAACATAATGGTCATAGGAAATAGGAACAAACCCCATCTTCTGGATGGCACTCCGGTAGACGTTATACGCACCATAACTGGTCCAATATGGCATAGTACGATAGTAGATATAATCCGTGGCTTTGGACTCAAGAATATAATACGCATCGGTCTTCTGAATGTGCACATCAATGGCATTATAGAACTGCTGCATCTGCGGTTTCTGTTCATACAATTGCACATCAGACGGCAACGAATCTGCATAAAATGCCGCTGCATCAGGAACGGCAATCACACAAGTCGGAATCTGATACGTTGTATAAAATGTATTGATATTCTCAGCTGTCTGCTGCAATCCTGCATCAGAAAGCGATTCCGGCAACACATACAGCGCAGATTCTCCCAAACAAACACCATTCTGCGTTTGATTTCCCAGCTTCACCTGTATATTTGTGTACAACGATTGTAACCACGTTTCGTCCTCTTTTAAAAATTGATGCCGACTCCAAAGCCCAATGGCACAAAGCCACGCAGGTAGCAATACCCAGAATGCAAACCAGTTTTTTCTCATAGGCGCTCCTTTCTCCGGCTTTTCACCACTGCAAGAGTAGGTCAGGTATGGACGAATTGTTTATGGCAACAACACAGCAAAGCAACAGTCCTGCATCTACCAGCGACGTTCCAATGGTCACCAGCCACGCTGTTTTTCGATGAGAAGAGAGAACATGCAATCCCTTCCGCAACAGTCCTGTTGTGCAGAAAAATGCCAGCAGCAACAGCCAGATATGCGTTCCCAAAAATGCGACATTTTCATATGTCACCAGAACACCGCTGCTACCGAACAGGGCTTTCCATGCAGTCAGTGCATCTGCAATTGTATCTGAACAGAACAAGCTCCAACCCAGTATCCAGAATCCAATCACACAGCACCATTCTAAAGCACGAGGGATGTAGTGCCATTTTCGATGACAACATTCCGACAACAACAGCGCAATGCCAATGCAAAGCCCCCAAAGTAACGATGTCAATCTGCCACGGTAAAACCAGCCACAGACCGCCCATGCCAGTAACAAACGAGCAGGAACAGCGTTCCGTCGACGATGTGGGAAAACCTGAAAAAATGACAGAAACCAGCTATGAATGGTACAGTTCCAATTGCGCAGGAAAACAGACAAGCGGCGATTCCAGATGGGTTTCCGACTGCTGCGTGGCAACCGATAACCGTAACAAGCCGCAATGCCTTCCGCCATATCTGTGTATGATGTCACAATCAAAATAAAATACAGGAAATGCAATGCATAATACAGCCAAGTAAAGAAAATCGTTGGCTGGATGGCATTGTTCGCTTCCATCTGCTGTAACATCAACGAAAATTGTCCGCCCACCAATGCGTATTTTGCCAGTCCACAAATCCATTTGCGCAGACCCGTGCTAACCTGTGTCGCACTGAAAACACGATGCTGTTGCAGATAGTGGAATTTTGAAAAGGAAGTCACGCCACCAATGGACAACGTCGGATAAAAGCAAGCATACAACGCAAATTGTTTGCCATTCTGCTCATAAAGTTGCCGCTGCCGGAATACATGATGCAGATAAGAGATCGCTCGTAATGATAGAATCGAAATGCCAATGGGATAGAGCGATATGCCAAAGGCATGATATTCCACAGGCGGACGTAGAAACAACAATCCCACAAGATATGCCATATCATGCAGGCAGAGCAACAATCGGGCAGGCCATGATTTCTTTCGCAAGCGCATCATGACTTTTCCGCAGATATCAGTCAACAACACATACAACAGAAACACCAGACAGCGTTCCATTTCACAGAACGCCAGCAGCATCACACCTGTGCCAATGAGAATCGTGGAATGAAACTGCTTTGGCAGAAGATAGTACAGCAAAAGTGAAACAGGAAACAGCACAAAGAAAAAGAAACCATTCAGAAACATTACCTGTCCCTCCTTTCTTTCCGGATGTGATCTTACTCTACGTCTTGCTGCATCATCTGTAAAAACGCTTCTTTGGTATACATGGTATTGAGTACGTCCAGAAGCGATGCAGTAGAAAGGCGTTCTGGCAGAGAGAGCTGCCGTTGCAGCGCACGTCTCCTTGTACTGCTGTCCGCACCGCCACTCAGCCCCACGGCGTACAAGTCATATTGTGTAATCTGTTCCGCTTCTGATTTTGGGTCAGCTTCTTCTGTGAGAATCCCTGCCCGTTCAAAAGCCGCCAGCAGCAATTCTTTCTGAATTCCTTCTACGCCCAGTTTTCCTTCAGCAGAAGGCTTCTCTTTCCGGTGTTCTTTTCCATAAATATCCGGCGTGTAGACCTGATAAATACGACCCTCTCGAATTGCGCCTTTGAGATAATTCCGAATCTGGAATCCAGCACGATCCGCATCGGTCAATAAAATCACGCCTGTTGTTCGGGCATAGTAACGGATCAGATCCAGCTGTTCTGGATTTTTATAAATCTGAAAGCCATTGGTCACCAGAATCACGGCATCTACAATAGAAGATAGCTTGATTTTATCATATTTGCCCTCTACGACAATGGCTTGTTGGATATGAATCATAATGGATACTCCTGTTGTTCTGGCATAGTCAACATACGAATGACAGCAGTTTCGATGGCAACCCGTTCCGAACCGGTCGTGCTGTTACAGCTTTTTTCCAGATCACGCAAAATGGATAAACATGCCTGAATCCGTTCTATGGGAATCCGTCTGCAATCCCGAAATGCGTTGCGCACCTGAAAATCAAACCGATAACCGAAGTCCTGTTTCATGTCTGCTTGTGAAATCCGTTGCCGATTGGCTGCCGCAGCACGATACAAATCCAGAAATGATGACACCAATGCTGCCAACATGATTGGACGTTCGATTCGCAGGGCAAACAATTGTTCCAGCTCTCGCATAGCAGCCGCAGAGCGTTGCTGAACAATGGCACTCGCCAACGCAAACGTTGTCGCCGAAACAGTCGGAATGACAAGATCTTGTATCATCGTCATGGGAATTTCTCCCTGCTCTGCACAAGCGCAGAGTTTTTCCAGTTCAGAGCGAATCATCAGCGTATCACCGTTGCAGCGATGGATTATTTCTTCGGCACCTCGTTCTGACAGCGTACATCCCTGCTGTTTCGCCTGACTGCAAAGCTGTCGTACCATTTCCGACAATGTCGGCGGAACGGCTTCGCAGACAATGCCATTTTTGGCAATCCAGTCGACGAGTTTTTTATTTTTCCCAGAAATGGAACGTTTGCCATCTTTGACATCGAATCCGGTAATCTGAAAAATCAATACTGTCACACCGGAAATGCGTTCCAGCACAGCCATCAGCTGTTTCAACGCCGGTTCCCGAAAACTGTCCGCATTGCAATCGGTGATCAGAATACAATTATACGGTGCAAACATCGAAAACATCTGTGCAGCATCTTCCAGTGCCTGCAAATCCAGTTTCTTACCGTCCAGCTTCGTCAATGCTGTTTCCGGCTGTCCATTTGTGGCAACCTGTATCACCTGTTCTGTCAGGTTTTCTACTTGCAACAGGTCAGCACCATAAAAATAATAGAAATTTTGCAGGGGTTCTTTCCGGATCTGTGCCAGAACATTCTTTGCATTCAGAACTGACATAGCGTTCTCTCCTTTATTGTGCCATCTGCGGCAATCTGTATCTGTATTGCATCTGTATCCGCCAGCAGTGCTTCTGCTGTTTCCAGAGAAATGGTCAAAGTCTGTCCGGCAGCGTCAATCTGCAAGGAGGATGCAACCCATTGCAGGGTATAGTTGGAAGTTGTAATCGTATACTGTTCCATCTGCTGTGGTTGCTGCCCACAGAAACAATCCTGTTGCCGGATGAAAGCATCCGTCGGAAACAGAACAGCATCCACTGTTACCCCAGAAAGGGCGGTATCATAAACAGCACCCATATGCGGTGCATTTTGCAGAATTGTGAGGGATTGCAGATGGTGTACGCCTTGTTGCTGTAAATATTGTTTTACATAACTTGCGTTCTTGTTCGCACCTGTCATGTCAATCACATCCATCTGGTCGCCAGATTGTACGATGATGACAGCGTTGGACTTCTGCCCAAAGGCAGAAATCCAGACACCCTCCTGCCGTTCCAGATACTGTCCGACCTGTATCACAATCAGCAGTCCCATCTGTCCACTTAGTAGGATACAGAGCCATTTCCGATTGGGAAAACGATAAAACAGAAAAACAATCAACCCTGTACTCAGCAGGAGGAGCATTGGCAACAAGTCGCTGCTGATGGGAATCTGCCAGAAACTGCAACGATCCAGCCAACTTACACAAGTGGTCAGAATGTCACAGCAGACCATTGCCATACTGGCAAAGATATTCGCCAACACGCCACCACTCCAGACAGTGCAGACTGTGAACAGCAACAGCAGTGAACAAAACGGCATCAATATCACATTGGTCAGTGGCGACAGCAGAGAAACTTCTGAAAAGTACTGGCTGCTGACGGGCAACAGGCAGCAAAACACCAGAAACATTGTCAGAATTGATTTCCCGAACTGTCCCAGCAGATGCTTTGGCTGCCAGTGTCTCGTTAAGTATGGCGCAAAGATACTGATGCCAAACGTGCCACTTACCGATAACTGAAAGGAAACATCCCGAATCAGATAGGGTTGTGGCAATGTCAGCACCAACACGGCAAATGCAAGTGCACTTCCGGCACTGGATCGCCGATAAAAGAAGACACCGCCCTGCGCCAACAACACCATACAACCAGCACGCAATACGGAAACAGGCGATTCTGTCAGAATCGTAAACATGCCTATTATTACACACGAGAACAAAAACCGCAATATCTGCGATTGACGATTCTTCCGCAACAGAGAAAGCGGCATCAACAACAAAACCATATGCAAGCCGGAGACAGACAAGATGTGACCGATTCCACTCCGATAAAATGCCTGTTTTACGGTGTCATCCAAAAACTGTTTCTGTCCGAATAACATAGAAATCATCAATCCACCGTCTTCTGTTCCGGCGAGACGTAATAGCTTTGCCTGCATCTGTTCCCGAAATGCGATCAGTTTCCGATGAAGGGTGTAGCCTGTTACTGGTGTCCATGTTACAGTTGCATCATTCGCCGCCTGTAGAAAAATACCTTTCGCCCGATAGTACGATGTGCCGGAAAAGAGATACGTCTCTTCCGGCACAGTCATTTGACCGGATACGGTCAGTAAATCGCCATATTCACAGCCAAAATCGGTTGTGTAACAGAGAATGGTTGCCGTTGTTCCATCCGGAAAACTGCCACGAATCTGATACGTTGCCTTGTCGTTGTCTTGACACGTCTGCTTTATCACATACCCTGTAAAGACAGTCTCCTGTTCTGCGTATTGCATGACAGGTTCATACCGGAGCATCGTGTAGCCCTGATACCAACCCATGCCACACAACAACGTCAGAAACAAAAGAATCGCTGTTTTCCAATGTAGCCGTTTCCAACCAACCAACAGCAGCAACAAGCCCATTGCAAGCAATCCCACACAGCCCCATGTTCGCCATGGAAGATAGGAAGCTAACAGCAGCCCGACTGAATAGAGAACGGCAAAATAAGGCAGTTTCTGCTTCAATCCGTAACCGGCTGTACGGCTTCCGCACCCCAGCCCATTTTCACACCTGCCAGCATATGAAAATGAAGATGAAATACAGTCTGTCCAGCGTTTTCTCCACAGTTGGTTACAATCCGGTAGCCATCTGTCAGCTGTTCCTGCTCTGCGATCTTCGCTGCGACTTCGTAAATATGTGCCACAACACCGGAGTTTTCCGGTGTGATGGCAGCAGCACAGCAAATGTGCTGCTTTGGAATCAGCAGATAATGAATCGGCGCAATCGGGTTGATGTCTTTGAAGACATATACCGTCTCGTCCTCATAAACCTTTGTGCTCGGAATTTCTCCGGCTGCAATTTTACAAAACAGACAATCTTCCATGCTACTCAATCCTCCTGTAACAAGTTTCCAACAATGCCATTGACTGCAAGCAGTGCTTCGTCAATCATATAAACCTTTCCGACACCAGCCATTGCCTGTTCTGCCTTACCGCCGCCTTTTCCGCCGGTAATTGCAGCAATGCGCTGAACAATCTGTCCGGCATGTGCGCCCCGATCAATGGCAGCCTTAGAGCAGGCACAGAGCAAATTGCCCTTACCATCCTGTACGCCAGCCAGAACAGCAATATACGGCTTGTCCATAGACTTAACCTTGTCGCCCATCTTCCGCAACATCTGCGGGGTTACACCGTTGAGCATAGCAGATACAACCTTAACGCCCTTGACATCGTTTGTCTTATCAAATGCTGCTTCAATCTGTGCATCAGAAATTCTCTGATTCAGAGATTCCAGCTGCCGTTCCTTTTCTTTCAGTTCTGCCATTACGCTGACACAACGTTCTGCCAGTTCTGCAACGTTACCGAGCTTCAGTGCCTGTGCAGCGTGCTGCATTGCCAACTGTGTCTGATCCAGCAACTGCAAAACGCCCGTACCGGTGACCGCTTCAATCCGGCGCACACCCGATGCAACAGAGCTTTCGGAAACAATCCGGAACAAGCCGAGCTTTGCAGTGTTATCTACATGTGTACCGCCGCAAAATTCAACAGAGAAATCACCAACGCTGACCACTCGTACTACATCACCGTACTTTTCGCCAAAGAGTGCCATTGCGCCCCGTTTTCTTGCTTCTGCAATCGGCAGCGATTCGGTTGTCACCGGAATTGCCTGCAAAATCTTTTCATTGACGAGCTGTTCAACCTTCTGGATTTCTTCCTTTGTCATAGCAGAGAAATGAGAGAAGTCAAACCGGCAAGCATTCGGTGTTACCAACTGACCAGACTGATGTACGTGGTCACCCAGCACTTCTCGCAAAGCAGCCTGCAACAAGTGTGCAGCCGTATGGTTCCGCATTGCTGCCGTCCGGATTTCAGCAGAAACAGCTGCCGTTACGGTATCGCCTACACGCAATTCGCCATTTTCAATTACAGCAATGTGCAGGTAATGACCATCTTCATTCTTGCTGGTGCTGCGGACAGAAGCCTGACAGCTTCCAGCGGAAATGATACCAATATCTCCGACCTGTCCGCCGCTTTCTGCGTAGAACGGTGTCTGATCCAGTACGATGACAACAGCATCGCCATCTGTTGCAACATCTACTGCTTCCTGATCCTTATAGATTGCAACTACTTTTGCTTCTTCCGTCAGGTGCTCATAACCAGTAAAGACTGTTTTCGGTGCAGCAATCTGAATGCTGCTACCTGCCCAAGAAGAGCCAGCCTTTGCCAGATGGTCAGCCTGTGACTTTTCTCTCTGTTCCTTAACCAGTGCATCAAACGCTTCCCGATCAACAGAAACGCCATGTTCTGCTGCGATTTCCATCGTCAGGTCAATCGGGAATCCGTACGTATCGCTGAGCTTAAAGGCATCTTCTCCGGAGATGATATTTTTATCAATCTCATCCAGAATCTGTGACAGCATTGCCATACCGTTGTCAATGGTCTTGGAGAATGTTTCTTCTTCTACCTGAATAATCTTGCAGATATACGCCTTCTTTTCTTCCAGTTCCGGATAAGCAGAACGGTTTTCAGCAATGACCGTCTCGCAAACCTGATACAGGAACGGCTTCTCAATGCCAATCAGTCTGCCATAACGAGCAGCCCGACGCAGCAGACGACGCAAAACATAACCTCTGCCAGCATTTGACGGCATTACACCATCGCCAATCATGAAGGTTGTGCTACGAATGTGGTCTGTGATAACACGCAATGCCACATCGGTCTTATCATCTGTATGATACTGCACGCCAGCAACCTTGCAAACGTGCTTCATGATATTCTGTACCGTGTCAACTTCAAACAGGTTGTCTACGCCCTGCATGATACAAGCCAGACGTTCCAGACCCATACCAGTATCAATATTCTTGTGTTCCATTTCTGCATAATTGCCATTGCCGTCGCTGTCATACTGGCTGAATACCAGATTCCAGACTTCTACATACCGGTCACAATCGCAGCCAACGCCGCAGGTCGGCTTGCCACAGCCCTTTTCTTCGCCACGGTCAAAATAAATTTCAGAACACGGACCGCATGGACCAGAACCATGTTCCCAGAAGTTATCTTCTCTACCCAGCCGCTTCATATGAGACGGTTCTACACCGATGTGCTTTGTCCAGAGATCATAAGCTTCATCATCGTTTTCAAAAACAGAGACATAGAGTTTGTCAACCGGCATTTCCAGTTCTTTTGTAAAGAACTCCCACGCCCATTCGATTGCTTCTGTTTTGAAATAATCACCGAAGGAGAAGTTGCCCAGCATTTCAAAATAAGTACCGTGCCGTGCAGTCTGTCCGACCCGTTCGATATCCGGTGTCCGGATGCACTTCTGACAGGTTGTTACTCTGACATTCGGCGGTACAGCCTGTCCCAGAAAATACTTTTTCAGCGGTGCCATACCGGAGTTGATCAAGAGCAGGCTCTTGTCCCCCTGTGGAACCAGTGAAAAGCTTGGCAGACGTGTATGCTGCTTTCGCTCAAAAAAAGATAAATACTTTTCTCTCAGTTCGTTTAATCCTTGCCACTGCATGGTAAAAATGCTCCTTTTTTCTTTAAGTAATCTGTAGAACGGGCGTTCGACAAGAAAAGGCCCTCGCCGCCAAATGGGACGAAGGCCTTCGTGTTACCACCCAGGTTCAAAAATGTCCGTTGACATTTTCTTCGTGGATGCAGTCAGTTCCATCTACACCACATACGATAAGTATAGCAGATTTTTCTGCCCTTGTCAACATTTTTTGCAAGAAAACTGGTGCAGATATTATTCGACGATATACATTCTCGCCTCATACGGGCGGAACATCTCCGTGTGAGGACCATCATAATTGGAGAATAACAGTTGCATATCATGCCACTGTTCCGGCAACGGGAAGGCTACAATCTCCTCGTAGAAGTTGCAGACAACCAGCAATTTGCTGTCCTGATATGTCCGGACATAGGCGAAGAAATGCGCATTTTCCGGCAACAGCAACTGGAAGTCCCCTTCTACAAAAACAGGATACGTCTTCCGGAATGCAATCAGCTTACGATAGCAAGAGAAAATAGAATTTTCATCTGTTATCTGGTCAGATGCGTGAATGACTTTGTAATTGGGATTGACTTTGATCCACGGCGTTCCGGTTGTGAAACCGGCATGTTCTGTCGTATCCCACTGCATTGGTGTTCTGGCGTTGTCACGGCTTTTCGCATGAATGGATTGCATAACCTCTTCCACCGGATAACCGGCTCTGATGCGTTCCTGATACAAATGCAACGTCTCAATATCCCGATAATCCGAGATGCTATAACTTGCATTTGTCATGCCCAACTCTTCTCCCTGATAGATATAGGGCGTTCCTTGCATACCGTGCAACAACATCGCCAACATTTTGGCAGACTGTTCCCGATACTTGCCGTCATTGCCCCAACGGGAAACGATACGTGGCAGGTCGTGATTGTTCCAGAACAGACTGTTCCAACCACATCCATGCAATCCAGTCTGCCAGTGTGCCATGACTTCTTTTAATTCTTGAAATGGCAACGGTGCCAGATCCCATTTTTCTTTGCCGGGTTGCTGGTCAAGCAGAATATGATGGAATTGGAAAACCATCGAAAATTCGCTCTCATCCGGATCGCTGTACTGCTTGGCAGTCTCTACCGTTGCGCCCCATGTCTCCCCGACTGTAATCAGGTCTTTCTTCTGGAACGTTGCCCGACTCATCTCCTGCAAATAGGGATGCAGATTCGAACCATTCTGGGTAATGCCCTTATCTGGTTCTTTTGCGATCTGGTCAATTACATCGAACCGGAATCCACCAACGCCTTTGTCCATCCACCATTGTATCATCGCATAGAGTGCCTGTCGGACATCCGTGTTATCCCAGTTCAGATCTGGTTGCTTGACAGAGAATTGATGAAAATAATACTGTTTGACTTCTGGTACCCACTCCCATGCAGAGCCACCGAATGCCGCACGCATGGTGTTCGGCGGATTGTCCGGCGTACCGTCCCGCCAGACATAATAATCATGATAAAAGTTATGACGACTTTTCTTTGCCTCGACGAACCACGGATGTTCGTCGGAAGTGTGATTCAGAACCAGATCCATAATAATCCGGATGCCACGTTCTTTGGCTTCCTGAATCAGACGTTCCATATCGGCAAGGCTGCCAAACAAGGGGTCAATATTCTGATAATCTGAAATGTCGTAGCCGTTGTCATCTTGTGGGGATTGGCATACCGGTGACAGCCAGATGGCATCAACGCCCAGCGTCTCCAGGTAATCCAACCGCTGTAGAATGCCGTTCAGATCGCCAACGCCATCCCCGTTACTGTCCTGAAAGCTGCGTGGGTAGATCTGATAAACTACGGCCTGTTTCCACCATTTTTCCTGCATCACAATCCCTCCTTTTTTTCATTGATTGCTCATGTTGGTTTTGTCCGTTCTCTATAATACTATTTTACCACATTTTTTTCGAAAAGTCAATCACTTACAGACAATTTTAATAAAAAAGAACCCGATTTCCGAAGAAATCGGGTCTTATGTCATGCGCCACGTGATAATTTTCTTTTCTGGATGGTCGCCCAGCATTTTGTAATCCATCCCAGCACCGTGCCGACCAGAACTGCCGCCATTACAGTGCCCAGTCCAACGCTGCCGAGATTGTGCAGCAGCAACAGACAAGTTACCAAAGAAATCATAACCATCGTGACATCAAATGCCACTTTGACTTTTGGAAATGCAATTTTTGTGACATCCGAAACCGCTTGCATCACGCCTTCTCCTGCCAATGGCATAATGTTTGCTGGCAGGTACAGGAAAATACCGATTGCCACCAACACCACGCTCAACAGAATCATACCAATCCGAATGACGAGATTCTGCGGTGTGCCGACGAACGTCATCAGGTAATTACAGAACGTTGTGAAATACCCAAATACAATGCCAACCGGAATCTGCAACAATGATTTCCATTTGAATTTCCGACGCAAAATCAAAATCTGCAACAGCACCAAAATACAGTGAAACAGGATGGTTGCCTTTCCCATTTCAATGCCCCAACATTTTGTCATCGTGTAGGGAATCGAGCTGACCGGTGATACCCCCAAATTGGATTTCACCGAGATGGCAATCCCTGCCGTCATGATGAACAATCCGCAGAAATAACAGATGAGCCGGTTGCACAGTGTCCTTGATGTTTCTTTTTCTTCCATATCATTCAATCTTCCTTTTTTTGTATTCTCACCTACTATGATAATGCGGTAATGGAAAGCTGTCAAGTGGAAGCGTCGAATTTCTGGATATTTTCACGAAAATCGAAGGAAAAAGTGTAACTCTATTCTACATTTTTCAGTGCATCTGCCAGTGGAATTTTATTGGTTTGCCGCATCAACAAGGCTGCGACAACAGCGTACGTTGCAACGCCAATCAAGATTACTTTTCCGTAAATACTTGGCAGCACCACGCATGGAATCCAACCGGTATACTGTGTCATCATTTCATGCCAGATCCAATTGATCAGCAAATGGACGAGCGGCAATGCGATCAGCAATGACAATATCGTTACAAACGTGGTTGTGTGAATATAAATCTGGTTGATTTCCCGTTTCTGATAGCCCAGAATCTTACTCATAGAAATCGACTGCGCATTCTTTTCAATGATGATTTTTGCCAAAAGATAAATGACTAACATAAATACAGCGACACCCAGCAGCCAGAAAACAACAATCATATTGCCCATAGATTGTTTCAGCTGACGGGACGATTTGGTGTAATCGCTTTCCGTTATTTCTGTTGCAATCAAAGCATCATCAATATCTGTAATGCCTGTATCGGAGAGATAGCCGCTATAATAATCGCTGTCTTTTCCCATCATTTCATTGAAATGTGACTGACTGAGGAAAACTGCCAATGTGGTCGGATTCTCATAAATGCCATCTACCGAAAGCGTATATGTTTCTTCTCCAAATTCTTCTTTCAGGGTAATGTGATCGCCTTTTTTCAAGCTATACTTGTCTGCATAAGCACTGGAGATATACACGGTATCTCCGCTGACATCTGCATGAACATAACGACTATCATCCACAACGCCGTAAATGGAAATGCTTTCGGTGAGTGTGTTTCCGGTGGTTTTCAGACTGCCTACGCAGAATTTCTCTGCATCTGCCGTCTCTGTTTCTACCGGCATTGTCAAAATATATTGATGTGTCGCCGTCATATTGGCAATCGTTTCTTCTTCCACGTAGTCCAGCAGCGGCGTAAGCATCGTACCAAATACCAAAATTACACCAGCAAACAAAACGCCTACAAAGATTGTGATATAGTTCGGGATGTTCTGGAAAATCACACGCAGCCGGAACCGTGTCATAATGTTGATTTTGGTGTTGAGCTGGAAAGCTTTTTTCTTCTGTCGTCTTTTCAAATCCCGACGAATAAATTGTAATGGAGAAAGCTGCATCATTCTTGCCAGCATTACAAAATTGATGAGAACCATCATCGCCATTGGAACAATGGTGGTTTCTATAAATGCCGTTGCATTCCACAGCGTATGATAGGTTGGCAAACCATAACTACCCAGATACAAACCTGCCATTGTCGTCCGGAACAGCGTATATCCAAGAACATTTCCCACAATTGCCGCAAACAGTAATACCAGAATTGGTGCTGTCATATAGTGGCGAATCAATTCTCCCTTACTATAGCCGGATGCCCGTAGTGTTCCAATGACATTGGCTTCCCGACTGATGGTATTGCTGGTGGTGATTGCAAAAACAAAAGCAATGATGACAATCAACAGATACATCATGACGAGGAACATCACGCGATCTCCGCCCAAATCACTTCCGGCAAAATTCATCGCATTGGAAGCATAACGAGGAATGAAATTGGTCAGATTGACCTTTGTGGAGATTGCAGACAGAAAATCATCCCCCATTTCTTTTGCCTCTGCTCCAAGTGCATCCGCTGGCGGATTGTCGTATTTCCAAGCGTAGCAATACACCCATTTTTCGCAATCCATTTTATTTAAGCCGTCTTGTGTCATCAATGCTACACCGAATCGAATGCTGTCAAACACAAAATCGGTGTTGTTCTGAAACAAGGCAGAATAGTCTGGCAGAGCGACAATTCCTACAATCTGCAAGGAATTTCCATTGATAGAAATGCGATCACCGACTGATAGATCATGATTGGTTGCATACACACGATCCAAAGCAATTTCATCTGCCTCCGCCGGCAAACTGCCTTCCCATATGCTGGCTTTGTTTACGGTTTCTCGATTTGCAAACAGTCGCACTGTGCTTTCGAAATCATCTGTTTTCTGTTCCGTATAAAAATTCTCGTAGAGCGTTACACCCTCTTCTTCGATGGTTGCAATGGTATCATCATCCGCCTGCTCTGCCAATGTCAAGTTGCCATCTTCGGCGTTATAAGTAATTGGGCTTTCATCATAGGCTTTCTGCAAACTTTCATCTGCAATCAGAAAGCCGGAGACAATCCCAACCAATGCCGTCATAAAGAGAAAAATAACGATGTATTTTCCGGCTTCTGCTTTTATTTCTCTGAAAATCCGTTTTCTGAGTGGGTTTCTCATCTGCATCCCCTCCTTACCAATCCAGCTCTGCTGCTGGCGTTTTGGTTTCATTCTGGTAATTCTTACGGATGACACCATCTCGCAACTTGATGACCCGATCTGCCATATTCTTGATGGCATCGTTATGTGTAACCATAATGACCGTGTTGCCGTATTTCCGATTAATGTCCTCTATCAATTTCAGAATTTCTTTGGAAGTCTTATAATCCAATGCACCAGTCGGTTCATCACAGAGCAGGATGTCCGGATTTTTGACAATCGCACGTCCAATTGCAGTACGCTGCTGTTGTCCGCCGGAAAGCTGATTTGGCAGCTTGTGACGGTGTTCA
>CAYNPC010000020.1:0-16933 GCA_964399025.1 uncultured Ruminococcus sp.
GATGCCGGCGTATTCAAACGGGATGCGGCTGGTTCGGCTGCTTTCCTGCGGTTCTTACAACGGTTTGCATAAGACAATCGAACGAAATGGGGCTGTCGCAGCAAGCAACATGCGGCAGTCCTGTTTTTTGTGTCACGAACAGAATTTTTCAGATACTTGACGGAATATGAAAAATACGATATAATGAGAACATGGGCTTGGAAAGAGCCATTTCCCTTGCAAATATTTATATTATCTCCGGTATTGCATACCGGTGTCGTGCATATTCTGCACAAGGAGGATGTTATGACAAGACACGAAGTAAGAGAATGTGCATTCTATATTTTATTTGAAATGCAGTTTCAGGAAGATACACCAGACACCCTGTTTCAGGTTGCAGAAGAAGCAGAAATCCTGCCGATTTCTGATAGCGTAAAAGAGATGGTCAACGGCGTAGTGGCGCATCAGGAGGAACTGAATGCCATTATTTCCGCCTATAGCACCAAACGAGTGATTAGCAGAATTCCGAAAGTCAATCTCTGTATCTTGCAGCTGGCATTGTATGAAATCCGGTATGATGAAAAAATGCCGATGAATGCTGCGATTTCAGAAGCCATTTCCTTGGCAAAGGCATACGGCTATCAAGAAGATATTGCATTTATCAATGGCATGTTGGGCAATTATGCCAGAGACCATGCGGAATCCCATTCGTCCGACACTGTGACAGAAGAAAATGCGTGAATATATCGGACTGGACACCAGTAATTACACCACTTCCTGTGCGATTCTGGATGCAGAACACGGAACGGTACGGCAGGCAAAGAAATTATTGCCTGTAAAGGCTGGCATGGCAGGGTTGCGACAGAGTGATGCTGTCTTTCATCACACGAGACAATTACCGGAAGTATTGCAGACACTGTTGCCGGAAGCCCCGAAGGCATTGGCTGGTATCGGTGTCAGCGTGCGTCCGAGAAACATAGAAGGTTCCTATATGCCCTGCTTTCTGTGTGGAAAAGCAGCTGCCAGTGCAATGTCTGTTACAAATGGCGTGCCTGTTTATGAAACGTCTCATCAGGTCGGACATATTCTGGCAGCCCTGTATTCTGCCGGACAGCTCTCTCTGTTGCAGACTCGCTTTCTGGCGTTTCATGTCAGCGGTGGCACAACAGATTGCTTGCTTTGTGAACCGGATGATGCGCTTTGTCTCCGGATTACACAGGTCGGCACTTCTCTGGATCTGAAAGCAGGGCAAGCGATTGATCGGGTCGGATTGATGTTGCAATTACAGTTCCCGTGCGGCGCACAGCTGGAGCAATTGGCAGCTGACAGCGAGAAACAATATCGCACCAAACCGGTGATTCGGGACGGCAACTGCTGCCTTTCCGGACTGGAGAATCTCTGTCAGAAGATGATACAAGCCGGTGAAGCACCTGCCGATGTAGCACGTTATTGCTTGACCAGTGTACGGGATACCATTGCTGCTATGACACAGGCAGCCAGACAGCAGTACGGTGATTTGCCGGTGCTGTACGCAGGTGGTGTCATGTCCAATCAGTGGATGCGGAAAACGTTACAGCAGGCAGAGCAGGTCTTTTTTGCAGAGCCAGCGTTTTCTTGTGACAACGCAGTCGGAACGGCAGTCTATGCTGCGATTCAGGCAGAGGGAGGCATTTCATGGCAGTGCTCACCGTGACACAGTTAAACCGTTATGTTACATTCCGACTGAAAGAAGATGTCCGACTGAACAGCATTTTGGTGCGAGGAGAAATTTCTGGTTTCACCCGAAATCTTCGCTCCGGACATTGCTATTTCACATTGAAAGATGCAGAGAGCAGCGTGAAAGCGGTTCTGTTCCGCAGTCAGGCGAACCGACTGCGGATTCCCTTAGAGAATGGCATGCGTGTCATTGCAGCGGCTTCTGCAACGCTCTATGAGCGAGAGGGCACATTTCAGCTTTATGTTACAGATTTACAAGCCGATGGCGTTGGACAGCAACAGGCTGAAAAAGAAATGCGCAAAAAGAAACTGCTGGAGATGGGTGTATTTGATGCAGCACATAAAAAGACATTGCCAGCATTTCCAAAAAAAATTGGCGTGGTTACGTCTGCTTCCGGTGCTGCCATTCATGACATCACACAGGTCATTCGCAGACGGTTTCCATTGGTACAGCTATGCCTATTTCCAGCACAAGTACAGGGCGAAGATGCGCCAAAGCAGATTTGTCAGGCAATTGCCGCAGCGACAAAAGCCGCCTGTGATATCTTGATTGTAGGACGAGGCGGCGGTTCAGAAGAAGATTTGCAGGCATTCCAGACGGAAGAAGTGGTGATGGCGGTATATCGCTGTCCCATTCCGGTCATTTCTGCGGTCGGTCATGAAACAGATGAAACACTGACAGATTACGCCGCAGATTTGCGAGCACCAACGCCTTCCGCAGCTGCGGAACTGGCAGTGCCAGAACTGACGGTGCTGTATCAACAGATTGCGGCACAACAGAACCGGTTGCAGAGTGCCATGCAGCGACAGCTGGAACAGAAAAAAAGTCGTCTTCAGATGCTGGAGATGATGCTGACACGGAGCAATCCCATGCGTATATTAGAACGTGGGTATGCGATTGTATCCCATAACAATCAGGTGATAAGTACGTCAGATGCAGTGCAAACCGGAGAACACCTGACCATTCAACTGGCACACGGCACGATAGAAGTACAGGTTGTGGCACAGAAAGGAGACACAGATGACGTTTGAGGAACAGTTACAACAGCTACAGCAATTCACACAGAAACTGGAAAATGAAACCCTTCCGCTGGAAGAAGCCCTTTCAATTTATCAACAAGGCATACAATCCGTCAAAGCGTGTCGGGAAGCACTGGAAGCAGCGGAATCTAAATTTACATTATTGACAGAGGAGGTACCAACGGTATGACCGATGCAGAAATGAAACAGCAATTAGAGCAGGATGTAGCAATTGTAGAAACAGCGTTGCAGAAATACTTACAAGATGATAATATCAGTGCGTTGCAACGGACTTCTGTTGTAGAAGCGATGCGATATTCGCTGGATGCCGGTGGAAAACGAATCCGACCGGTGTTGGTATTGACATTCTGTCGGATGTTTGGTGGTACAACAAAACAGGCAATGGCAGCAGCGGCAGCCATTGAGATGATTCATACCTTTTCTTTGATTCACGATGATTTGCCTTGTATGGATAACGATGATATGCGCCGTGGCAGACCGTCTTGTCACAAGGCGTTTCCGGAATCGCTTGCGCTGTTAGCAGGAGATGCGCTGAGTATTGAAGCATTTTCCGTTTTGTCAAACGATACGGAATTGTCCGCTCTGCAAAAAGTACGTCTGATACAGGAACTGGCAGAAGCCAGCGGAAAACATGGCATGATTGCCGGACAGGTATTGGACATGGAACAAGAGGGCAGAACGGACGTTACCGTCGAACAGCTGCGAACAATGTGCGCCTATAAAACTGGTGCATTGATTCGTGTAGCATGTCGGATGGGCTGTATTGCTGCCAATGCGACCGAAGAGCAGCTCGCTGCTGCGGATGCCTACGGCAGTTATCTGGGACTGGCATTTCAAATTGTAGACGATATTCTGGACGTTACCAGTACAACAGAAGTACTTGGGAAACCGGTGGGCAGCGATGTTGCCTCTGACAAAGTGACGTTTGTCACACGGATGGGAATGGAGGCAGCGCAGCAGGAAGCGACTGCGTTGACCGAAAAGGCACTTGCCATTCTGCGGACGATGCCGCAGCCGGATTTCTTGTTGGCATTGACACATTCGCTTCTGGTACGGAAAAATTGATGAGAAGGGATAATATGAACGAAAAGAATACGCTGCCAGAAAAGAAGTGGTCACTCTCTACGATGGCGTTGCCAGAGGATTTGAAAAAGTTGAATCTGGAACAGTGTCAGGCACTTTGTAAGGAGATTCGTACCATTCTGATCCAGACAGTATCCAAAAATGGCGGTCATCTTGCTTCCAATCTTGGCGTGGTAGAACTGACACTTGCAATGCATCGTGTGTTTGATTCGCCAAAAGATAAATTTGTATGGGATGTCGGTCACCAATGCTATACGCATAAAATCCTGACCGGACGGTATCCTGACTTTTCCACACTGCGACAGGAAAACGGTGTTTCTGGTTTCCCGAAACCAGAGGAATCACCGCATGATACATTTATCAGTGGACATAGCAGTACTTCTATTTCCGTTGCGTGTGGTATTGCCGAGGCAATGCGGCAGGACGGCAATCCATATCATACCATTGCGGTATTGGGCGACGGCGCAATGACAGGTGGCATGGCATTTGAGGGCTTGAATAATGCTGGTAAAAATAAAAATCGCCTGATTATCATTCTGAATGACAACACGATGTCAATCTCTAAAAACGTCGGTGCATTTGCAAAATACCTGTCGAATATCCGCAACTCTGAAAATTATGTCAAGACAAAAAAAGCAGTCGAACGGAAATTACAGAGCACACCGGTTATTGGTGCACCAGTTGCGAAGGTGTTGAAATCGTCTAAGGATGCCCTACGGGACACAGTTTTCCGCAGTGCTACTATTTTTGAGGATTTTGGTTTTGTTTATCTGGGGCCTGTAGATGGACACAATCTGGAAGATCTGGAAGAAGTGTTGCAAGCTGCCAAAGCGTATGCCTGTCCGGTATTTATCCATATCCGTACGACAAAAGGAAAAGGCTATCTGCCCTCCGAGAAGAATCCGGGGGAATTTCACGGCATTTCTCGTTTTAACGTAGAGACCGGCAATCCGGAAATTTCCGGAAAAGACACCTATTCCGATATTTTTGGAAAGGAGCTGGTGCGACTCGCCAAGAAAGACGATTCCATCTGTGCTGTCACAGCGGCAATGGAACATGGCACAGGCTTACAGTATTTTTCTCGTGCATTTCCGCAGCGGTATTATGATGTTGGCATTGCTGAACAGCACGCTGTTACATTTGCGGCTGCACTGGCATCACAAGGGAAGCTGCCTGTGTTTGCGGTGTACTCTTCTTTCCTACAACGTGCTTATGACCAGCTGATTCACGATGTTGCCATCGGAAAGCTTCATGTTGTGTTGGGCGTTGACCGTGCCGGACTGGTCGGAGAAGACGGCGAAACGCATCACGGTTTGTTTGATGTGTCTTATCTCAGCTCGATTCCGGGCACGACAATTTACGCACCGGCGTGTTACGATGAACTGACACTCTGTCTGCGACAGGCAATGTATCAAGACAAAGGGCTGGCATGTGTTCGTTATCCGAGAGGTGCAGATAATACAATCTTTGATAAAACTGCGCTGAATACAGCTTATACACATATTTCCGGCTGCCGGACAGATATCCTATTGATTGGCTACGGCAGGACATATGATACATTATATCGGGCAAAACAAAAAGCGAAACAGGAAGGCATTTCCTGCGATTTGTTAAAATTGACGCAGATTTTCCCATTGCCGGAATTGTTACCGGAATTGTGTTGCTCTTATCAGAAGATTCTCTTTTTTGAAGAAGCGTTCTATTATGGTGGTATTTCCCAGATGGTAGGGGATTGTTTGCTGCAACATGGGTATCATGGTATTTATCAAAGAATTGCGCCAAAGCAGTTTATTCCGCAGGCAACAACCGCATCCCAGTTGGAACAGATTGGCTTATCGGAAACGGCGATGCTGCAAACCATCCGTGAATTGGCACAGGAGAATATAGTATGATACGATTGGATTTACAAGTTGTCCAGTGTGGTCTTGCCAGCAGTCGACAGCGTGCCAAAATACTGATCACCAATCAGCAGATTCAGGTAGATGGTGTTATTTGCACCAAACCGGCGAAACTGGTAGAAGAGACAGCAGAAATTATCCGACTGGGAGAAGATTTCCGATATGTCGGCAGAGGTGGTCAGAAGTTGGAAGCTGTACTGGAACAGCAACAGCTGTCATTGGCGCACAGTGTCTGTATGGATATCGGGGCTTCCACAGGTGGTTTTACGGATTGCATGTTGCAGCATGGAGCAGAAAAAGTCTATGCCGTTGATGTCGGACATGGGCAGCTGGCAGAGAATTTGCGGCAAGATGCCCGTGTCATCAATTTGGAAGGAACGGATATCCGGACATTACAACGAGAACAGATACCGGATGTCATTGATTTTATTTCTGTGGATGTATCTTTCATTGCATTGGAACGCATTCTACCCGATCTCTGTCGTTTCTTGTCAGATACCGGAACAGCCGTGCTATTAATCAAACCGCAGTTTGAAGCAGGACGTGCTGACGTTGGGAAAAATGGCATTGTCAAATCCAAAGCCGTGCACATCCGTGTATTAAAGACGGTCTGTATGGCATTGGAACAGCAGGGCTTGCATATTCAATTATTGCGCCCTTCTCCCATTCGGGGCGGTTCTGGCAATGTTGAATACCTGACAATGGTGAAACGTGGGGCGCATGTCACATCCGTTCCTTTTTCGCCGGAGCAGGTTGTTGCGCAGGGATTGACCATACAGAAATCAGAGAAAAAATAGGAGGGTGTGTGAATATGAAAGCGGTTGTTTTTCCAAACCTGAAAAAAAGCAACGCCCTTTCCTGCGCCAGAGAAGTCTGTGACGTGCTGCATTCCTGTGGCATGACACCAGTTGCAGAGCCAAAATTACAGGCACTGTTTTTCGATAAATCTTTTGTGACATATCAGCCCATCACAGAAGCGGTACAGGATGCCGATTTTGCAATTGCCATTGGAGGGGATGGCACGATTCTACGTTGTGCCAGTCATCTGATTCACACGAAAACAAAGCTGCTTGGGATTAATACCGGGCGGCTTGGCTTTATGGCAGCCTTAGAACCGCATCAGCTACAAGAAATCACACGATTGCAGACAGGAGATTACCGTGTCTCCAAGCGGATGCTGCTTTGCGGTGATCTGATGGATATGCAGGGGCATGTTTTACAGCATTGCACTGCATTGAATGACATCATCATTGCAAGGCAATACGCCCATGTGATTGATTTTCAAGTGTACCGCAACGATGTTTTGCTGGGGGAATACCGTGCAGATGGTGTGCTATTCAGTACACCGACTGGTTCGACAGCGTATGCGCTTTCTGCCGGTGGACCGATTATTGAACCGGAGTTTCCTTGTATTGAAATGACGTTGATCTGTCCGCATTCATTGTCCGCCCGACCGATGCTGTTTTCACCGGAGAGCCGTCTCAGTGTCGCTTTACAGCCGCAGGATGCACGAGATGTTTATATCAGTGCAGACGGCGCACCACCGATCTGTCTGGATGCCTATCATGTGATGGAAATCTATCGTTCTCCCCATGAAATCTCATTGATTGATATGAGCGGAAACACTTTTTTTGATTCGTTGAATCGAAAAATGGTGCAGTCCCTGAAAGGGGAAATCGGAAAAGAGAGGGTGCACAAATGGGAAAAAAAGAACGACATGCCGCAATCATTGAATTAGTCCAGCAGCGTGCTATAGAAACGCAAGCGGATTTACAACAGGCGTTAGCAGAGCGAGGCATTTCCGCTACGCAGGCGACGTTATCGAGAGATGTACGAGAATTGCAGCTGGTAAAACAACATCTGGAAACCGGCATTTGTTGTTATCGGATGCCAGAACAGAAGCCTGTCTCTGACCGACTCCTGAAAGATTCCATTCTACGGACGGATTCCGCTGGACAAATTGCTGTGCTGCACTGTCGGGCTGGTATGGCGCAGGCGGTCTGTGCGGCAGTAGATGCCGTACAGGATCATCGGATTGTCGGGACATTGGCTGGGGAAGATACCATTTTTGTACTGTTCCGTTCAGAAGAACAGGCAGCGGTCTTTGCCAGACAATATGCGGCTTGTATGAAAACAGAAGAGGAAGGAGCGACATCATGCTGACGGAATTGCATATTGAAAATCTGGCTGTCATTGAAACGGCAACGATTCCGTTTTCTCCGTGTCTCAACGCCTTTACAGGTGAAACCGGAGCCGGAAAATCTGTCTTGATTCATGGCATCAATGCTGTGATGGGACAGCGTGTGACAAAAGATCTGGTGCGGACAGGCTGTAAGAAAGCTGTTGTCTCTGCCCGATTTACGCATCTGAGCGAATCGGTTCTGGCGTATCTGCAACAGGTCGACTTGCCAGTAGCAGAGGATTCTTTGGTGCTGACAAGAGAAATTTTTGCGAACGGTGGCAGTACGGCACGAGTCGGACAACAGAAAGTTTCCGTTGCTGTGATGCGGGAATTGGGCGTGCGGCTGATTCATATTCATGGGCAGCATGACACCCAGATTTTACGGGATGTAGAGCAGCATTTGCAGATTGTTGATCAGTTCGGAGAAAATATGCCATTGCTGCAATCATATCAATCCCATTTTCATGCCCTACAGCGGACGGCGCAAAAATTGAAACAGACAAAAAATGCTGCCAAAGAACGGCAGCAAAAACAGGCATATTGGAAAGCACTTGTGAAAGAAGTGTCATCGCTGGAAATCCAGATGGGGGAAGAAGATCAGATTGCAGAACAGATGACACAATTGCAATCCACGGAAGATGCTGCCGATGCGCTGCGGTCTGCTTGGCAGATTCTGGAGGAATCCGAGACAAGTGTGCTCTCCGGTGTGGCAGAAGCCAATCGTTTCTTGAGTCATGCGCCACTTTCTACGCAGGAGACAGAGGAGCAGGAAGATTGGATAACCAGACTGCAATCGGTACAAGTAGAGCTTTCTGATTTGTCGGAAAGCCTTTTTCATAAGGTGCAGGAATTGGAAGAGGCAGGGCAGCGTTATCAGCAACTGCAACAGCGTGCAGAAGTTCTGCGACAGATTTCGAAAACATATCTCTGTACTTGTGATGATTTGCTGCGACAAGCGCAGGATGCAGAACAGCAACTCCAGCTGATTGCACAGGATGCAGAGACGATTGCGACACTACAACAGGAAAAAGACGACCTGTTGAAAATCGTCTCAGACGAAGCAAAACAGCTGTCACAGCGGCGAAAAGAAGCCGCTGAACGGTTTGCAGATGCGGTGACAGAACAGCTTGCTTTTCTGGATATGCCGAATGTGGTGCTGCAAGTAAAGCAGAAAACGGGCAACCTGACCATACGGGGCATTGACAATATGGAATTTCTGATTTCTGCCAATAAAGGCGAAACGCCAAAGCCGTTGGCGAAAATTGCTTCCGGTGGAGAACTATCCCGTATCATGTTGGCGTTGATTTGTGTGATTTCCAATCGAGATCAGATTCCGACTTTGATTTTTGATGAGATTGATACTGGTGTCAGCGGAAGAGCTGCACGGAAAATCGGATTGAAGCTGAAAGAAATCGCAAAGCAACAACAAGTATTGTGCGTAACGCACCTGATGCAGATTGCAGTGGAAGCAGATCATCATCTGTTGATGGAAAAACAAGTGGTACAGGATCGCACGGCTACTCAGATCACATTGTTGGATTTTGATGCCCGTGTGCACGAAATTGCACGGATTATGGGCAACAGCGATGTACCAAGTGAACTGACCTTGCAGAATGCAAGGGATGCGTTGCAAAAAGCATCGCAGGCATAACCTGTATAATTCGCTATCGTCTGGAAACCCTATCTGTAATGTTACAGAAAGGACTGGCGATTGCATGAAAATACAGAAAATCATTGGTCGGGAAGTGTTGGATTCCAGAGGCAACCCGACTGTAGAAGCAGAAGTCATTCTGGAAAATGGTTTGCACGGCAGTGGCATTGCACCAAGCGGCGCATCTACGGGAACGTATGAGGCGTTGGAACTGCGAGATGATGACCCAAACCGCTACCAAGGAAAGGGCGTTACAAAAGCTGTACAGGCAGTCAATACAGAATTGGCGGAAGCATTGACCGGCTTGCCCATTGATGATCCGCAACGTCTGGATGCGATTATGCAGAAAACAGACGGAACAGCGGAAAAGTCCAGACTGGGTGCCAATGCGATTTTGGCAGTTTCCATTGCCTGTTATCAAGCAGCAGCGGCGCAACATCACTTGCCATTGTTTCAGTTTTTGGGTGGAACAGCAGCTCGTACGATGCCTGTTCCCATGATGAATATTTTAAATGGCGGAGCACATGCTGCCAATACTGTAGATGTACAAGAATTTATGATTCTGCCAGTTGGAGCGCAGAACTTCGGGACAGGGCTGCGATGGTGTACAGAGGTCTATCATACGTTGAAAAAGTTGCTGCATCAAGCAGGATTTTCAACGGCGGTCGGAGATGAAGGCGGCTTTGCGCCAAATTTGGAAACGGATGCGCAAGCCATAGAATGGATTCTGAAAGCCATCGAACAAACCGGTTATCGAGCAGGCTCTGATTTTGTGTTGGCATTGGATGCTGCCGCCAGCGAATGGAAATGTGAGGCAGGATATTGTCTGCCAAAGTCCGGTGCGCATTATACAACAGAAGAATTGATTGCGCACTGGGCAACGCTCTGTCAGCAATATCCGATTGTTTCCATCGAAGATGGCTTGGATGAATCGGATTGGACTGGCTGGAAACAGATGACGCAGCAGCTTGGAAAGCGAGTACAGCTTGTCGGGGATGACCTTTTTGTCACCAATCAGAAACGATTGGAAAAAGGCATCGCCTCCGGTTGTGGCAATGCCATTCTGATTAAACTCAATCAGATTGGTACGGTTTCTGAGACACTTGCCGCCATTCAAACGGCACATCATGCCGGATATCATGCGATTGTTTCGCATCGCTCCGGCGAAACGGAAGACACCACAATTGCAGATCTGGCAGTCGGTATGCAGACCGGACAGATTAAGACAGGTGCTCCTTGCAGGACAGAGCGAGTGGCAAAATACAATCGCCTGTTGCGCATTGATCATGCGTTACTGGGAACGGCAAACTATGCCGGAATGCAGGCGTTCTGACCAGAAAAAAGCGATGTACCGTTTGTGGTACATCGCTTTTTGTTTACTCTGTTGCGACTGCTTCGACTGTTTGTTTTTGATAGCAAATCTGGGAGACCAGATCGGCATCAAATGTGATATCCAACAGATAATCTTCTGTGCCTTCCTGAATGGTGTAATGGTAAATGATACGAATCGAACCATCTTCCATCGGAACTTCCTCTGTAGACATCGGCTCACCATAGGCAGCCTTGACCGTGTCAAAAGTATCTTTGACTGCAACGCCCTTTTCTGTTGTCGTACCTTCTCCGTTGATGGTAATGGATTTGATCGTCAGATTATCTTCTTCCAATTCCAGATAGAACGACTCGCAGATGAGATACGGCAACTCTTCTCGGAACGAAATGCCATTTGTCTCCAGTGCTGTCCGGAAATCCAGATACGATTCTCCCGGCTGGATGTGTAGATTCTGGTAGGTAAAGGAGACATCCGAAGGCGTAAACATGGCATTTGGTGCAACCAGTGTGACAGTTGTTGTCGTTTCCGTTGTCTCTGTAGGCGGTTCTGTTGGAATCGTACTCTCTTCCGTTGTAATCCATTCTGTTGTGGTGGTTGTGATAATCGGTGCCGTTGTCGTTATGACAGGCTCTGTCACCACTTCTGTCTGTCGCACCGTTGCGTTGGGAACGCCGACATACTGTATTGTTGCAGAAGTGGTCGTGCTGGAACTGGTGCTGCTTTCGCTGTCGCTGGTGTTGCTGCCGCTCACTGTGCTGGCAAGTGTTGTCGTGGTATAAGGATTGCTGGCAGAAGTCAACGTCGTGGTCGTACCAGATTTCGCAATGTCAATGACATTATCCGGAACGGATTGATTGATTTCGTTGTCTTGTCCGCAGCCAATCATCGCACCACAAATAGCGGTTGCCAAAACAATGGCACTCAGTTGTTGTTTCTTCATCAGAAAGTCGCTCCTCTCTTCTCTTCTGGTTTGGATAGGTGATTGCGTGTCCGCCACGCTGCATCACTGCAAAGTGTTTTCCGATTGCGGCAATATACCTGCACCGTATGCCGGTACGTCAACAGTAACCGCAGAGAATAGCCAACTGTACGGCAGAGTAGCCGCACAGCTCGTTTCCGGTCACGCTTTGCAACAAAACCTTTGTCTGTATAAGGGTGATAAAAGAAAACAGCCTCCTGTTTTCTACAATCGGCAACAGTTGCCGTAAAAAAGGAAATCTGTGGCAATTTTGGGTCTGCTGTTTGTCGGGATGTGGAAAACTGTTCTGTTGCAGTTGCCTGTTTCTGAAGCAAGGTCTGATGATACAGCAGACTGTCCGTTTTGGAAAGCCATTTCCAACCTCGCAGGAAATCGGTCGCACCTTGTAACACAAACGTCGCTGTATCGTAGCGGTGCAGCAGCAACAGACGTAAGATTGCCTTCCAACGTTCCAATAAAACAGAAAACGCTGTCTTTGCCTGTCCCTGTAGTGCATATGTGATATCGCCGTTTCGGGTGATATAGTATTCATTCCATGGGGCATATTTCATGTAAAAGTTTTCATGCCAGACGCAGACTCCCATCATCATTACAACTTGCTGTTGCATTTGCAGGGCATATTCTACATCATCCATTTTGATAAAAAATGGCATTGGCAGACCGGCTTGCTGAACCGCTGCAATTGGCATACAGCATTCCCACCAAGCAGCATAATTGACTGGCATGGATTTGGTACGTCCCAGTAAAATTTCCGGATCTGTCAGGTCTGTCTGTGGTTGATTGCCGGTCAGTGTGCGGTTCCGGCAGACAGCGCCTGCTTCCAGTTGCAACGCCGGT
The DNA here is from genome assembly GCA_964399025.1 of uncultured Ruminococcus sp. Lineage (GTDB taxonomy): Bacteria > Bacillota > Clostridia > Oscillospirales > Ruminococcaceae > Ruminococcus_C. The sequence continues at coordinate 12,697 of CAYNPC010000020.1, forward strand.
TGTTTGCTGTCCAGCATCGTACCACCAATGGTCAATGTATGTTGCCATTCCGGTTTGCAGACAGATAGAAACGCAATCATACGGGCAACGCCATTCCAGTCTGCGATGATATCATCGTCCATCAACAGAATATGTGTACATTGTGGCATGGCGAGTGCTTCCTGTATGCCTCTGGTAAAGCCACCGCTTCCGCCGGTGTTGTGATTCTGAAATAGATGAACTTGTGCGCTATCCGGTAACTGTTCCGTTGTCCAAGTCTGTCCGTTGTCGACCAGCAGGATTGTCACAGGCAATGTTTCCTGTTCTGCCTGCCATTGCAACAGAGAATGTATGGTATTGGAAACCCACTTTTCTCGCTGATGGGTACAGATGACAGCTGCCAGATGGACTGGAAAGAGGGTGGGAACATCTGCCATATAATATGCTTCCAGCAATTCACAAGAAACAGACTGTGCCTGTAGCTGGAAATACAAGAAGCCATCCTGCGGCAGATTTTCCATCGAGAACGGAAACGCCTGTATATGCACACCGTCCCCCGTAAGGGTTTGTTGATAGAGAATCGTTGTGCGGTCGTCTGTCCGGATGCAACATTGGACTGCCATCTTGCCTTTCCATCGGAAACAGGCAACCGGTGTTTTGACAGTCGTATATTTCCGCCATTCCGGATAGGCAAAGCAGCCGAACCAAGTATCAAAGGAGACAATGCTGCCATATGCCATCTGCAAATGATGCGCCTGCTGAGAGACATTGCCATCTGTCCGGAGATATAATGTTTCGGGGGTTGCAGCAGGTGATTGCGTATGGTCTGGAACATACATTGCATAAAGCTTGATATTCATAAAATTTCAGTCTCCTCTGGCGGTTCGTATTTCTCTTATTATAACACATTGGCAACGCAATGTCAAACTGCATTCTGTGACGAATGCAATTTCCTGCAAAAATTCCCATGGAAAACAGTTGACATTGCGATTTTGGTATGTTAAAATTTTGTTAGGATGTCATACCATGAGAACGGAGGGATCATATGAATGATACGACCAAGCAGAGTATCAGTAATCTATATCGGATGTGCGAGGAAGCCGAAAAGTTACCTCTCAGTGGCAATGCCAGCTTTGGCAGTTATCGGAAAACGATGGAAACAGAATTGGGCGCATTTCTGGGATATGCCATGCAGCATACAAAGCTACAGGAGAAACGACTTGTATCATTTGGCAAAGAAATCATTAACAGTTCGTTTGCTACGCAACAGCTGACAGTTCTGCCAGCACAGCCGTCGCTTCGACGGGATCTGGAAAAAGGCGTACCGGAAATGCTGCGGATTTTCGTTGGCATTGACAATAAAATCCATGCCTCGGATGCCAGTTATGATGATGGTCTTGCAAAGATGCTGTTTCTTACTTATCTGCAAATCGGGTCAGAACTGATTACATTACAGATTGAAGAGGGAGAAGCGGTCGCTGCATGGCTGGACGGCTATCTGAAAAAAATGCGGCAGTATATTGTGGAGGCGTTGTCCTATTGTATAGAGCTGCCTGATATCAGTCTGGAGGCATTGTTCCAACGTGCCAAGAAGCAGTCAGAAGAGACTGAAGAGGAAAAGAAAGAAACCAATGACAAGAATAAAGAAGATGACGAAGACCTGATGATACAGGAAGAAGTAACCGAAAATCTGGATACGCTGTTGCAGCAGTTGGATCAGCTGACAGGACTGACAGAAGTCAAACGGGATGTTACTTCTATGATCAACATGGTGAAAATGCAGCAAATCCGGCAACAACGAGGCATGACTTCTACGCCAATGTCGCTGCATCTGGTGTTTTACGGCAATCCGGGGACAGGGAAGACAACAGTTGCCCGATTGCTGTCAAAAATTTATTATCGACTGGGTGTGCTGTCAAAAGGTCATCTGGTAGAAACAGACCGTGCCGGATTGGTTGGGGGATACGTCGGACAGACTGCCATCAAAGTGAAAAAAGTTGTAAAAAAAGCATTGGGCGGTGTGCTGTTCATTGATGAAGCCTATATGCTGACACGCAATCAGGGTGGAAATGATTATGGACAGGAAGCAGTGGATACACTTCTCAAATGTATGGAAGACCATCGGAATGATTTGATTGTCATTGTGGCAGGTTATCCTGACCTGATGCAACAATTTCTGAACTCCAATCCCGGCTTGCAATCTCGTTTCAACAAATTCATCAATTTTGTCGATTACAATCCGAATGAATTGATGGATATCTTTCAGAAGAAATGCCAGCAGGAAGGCTATGTTCTTTCAGAAAAAGCGGCTGCTTATGCCAAGCAATATTTCCAGAAAATCTACGACGACCGAAATGAAAACTTTGCCAATGGGCGAGATGTCCGCAATTTCTTTGAAAAAGCGTTGGCAAGACAGGCGAATCGTCTTGCAAAGTGTGATAACTGGACAGATGACCAGCTTTCTAAAATAGAATTGGGCGATTTGAGTGATGAACTGGCAGCGATTTCTACAGTGCCTATGCAGGGGAGAGAATTGCGTTTGGGCGAGCGCACCAACATGGCGGCATATACGCAGGAGGTGATAGAAATCCGCTTGTCCTATGATGCAATACAGGCAGATATGGAGCTGGATGGCTACGCTTTTTTGTTGGATGCATCGGGGAAAGTGTGCCGTGATGAAGACTTGATTTTCTTTGGCAATCTTGTTTCCGCTGACCATGCTGTCAGTGCTGCTTATTGTTCTGAATTTCCGTCTATCTCGGTTTGTCTTTGTCAGGTGGACGATCAATACAGTAAAGTTGATATTTGTTTCTCCGCTTACGGGGAAGATGACAATCTGAACTTTTCCAAGGTGAAAAATCCTGTTATCCAGATCATCTGCAACGGGACAGAGCAATTTCATCTGCCGCTGGTCAATCTGTTGCAAGAAAAGTGTCTGGTTGGACTGGAATTTTACCGCAGCAATGACAGCTGGAAAATGAATGTCATTGGCAGGGGATATCATGGAAAATTAAAAACGCTGTGCGAACAGTTCGGCGTAGAGGTCATGTGAAAATATTTTTGAAAAAATACAAAAAAGACCAACCATACAGGTTGACAAGCTTCTTTTTTTGTGATAAAATAAGAACAGAGGAAACAAATTGTTTTTCTTGCTGAAAGAAAGAAATAATAGGGGATGACAAAATGCATCAATATTGGAAAGCCATCGGTTGTCTGGCAGCAGCGATGGCATTATTAACCGCCTGCAAATCCGTCGACAATCCAGAAGAAATTGCAATGCTGGATGACAAATCAGATGCTGTTATGGCAGTGGCGATGGAAACAACAACAACCGTACCGGAAACGACCACGACAACGACGACTACCACAACGACAGACCTGTACGCACCGTTTATTGATTTCGATGCAGACATTGATCCGAACAAGCCGATGGTTGCTCTGACGTTTGATGATGGGCCGAGTGAGAATACACCTACAATTCTGGATGCGTTGGAAGAAAATAACGCCCATGCGACATTTTTTGTCGTTGGTGAATGTATCAACGATACGACAGGGGAATATATCAAACGGGCAGCTTCTCTGGGATGTGAAATCGGCAGCCATACATATGACCATTCCAACCTTACCAGTCTGACCTCGCAGGAGAGAGCGGACATCGTAAAGAAGACAGATGATGCTGTCTTTGATTTGATTGGAAGATATCCGCATTGGTTGCGTCCGCCGTATGGTGCATACGATGATGCGGTGCAGCTGGAGATTGACAAGCCGCTTGCGTTCTGGTCGATTGATACCAGAGACTGGGAAACACGTAACACCGCTTCTACAGTGAATAATATCTATACTTGGGTAGAAGATGGCGATATTATTCTGATGCACGATCTCTATGCAGAGACGGCAGCGGCAGCAGAGCAGGTGATCCCTGGCCTGATCGAACAGGGCTATCAGCTGGTAACGTTGAGTGAGATGGCGTATTATCGGGATTTTGATCCGGGAAGCGGCGATGTTGTCATGGACATGCATCCGGATGAACCGTATTATGTGGCAAGACCGGATTCGGCAACAACGACAACAAATACCGATATAACGGAAGAGACAACAACAGAATCTGTGACGGTGGTAGTACCGGATGCGGTGGAAGGTTATATGAGTTGACGATAATGAATGAACGAATGAAAAAGCTCTCGATGAATCGAGAGCTTTTTTACATATCAGCTGTTCATGTACTTATCTGTGTTATCATAAATAACTGACAATTCAT
>CAYNPC010000021.1:0-16789 GCA_964399025.1 uncultured Ruminococcus sp.
TCTCTTCTATATCATTATAAAACGAACCGGAAATCTTGTCAAGCAGTTTCGTGCAAAATCATATGAAATTCAGCTTTCGTTCACGTTTTAAAAACGACTGTCCGTATCATATAGACATTTCAAACGAACTGTCGACCCCGTTTCCGACTCTGTTATATCATTTCCAAAGACATGGTCGCATATGCGTTCAGGGAAGCATCTGCCCGAACGCCGGCTTCAAATAAATAAGAACCGGCACAGGCAATCATTGCCCCATTGTCTCCACAAAGGGAAAGCGGCGGTACAAACAGCTGACAACCCTGCTTCTCACAAGCGGCTGCCATTGCAGACCGAACACCGCTGTTCGCCGAGACACCGCCTGCCACTGCAATGGTATGATATCCCAGATCTTTTGCAGCCTGCATCGTGTGTGTTGTCAGCAGTTCCGCAATGGTTTTTTGTACCGAAGCGGCGAGATCCGCTGTCGGCAAAGTCTGTCCCTTCTGGGCTGCGTTGTGCACCAGATTCACAACAGCAGTCTTCAGTCCGGAAAAGCTGAAATCATATGGTGTGCCTTCTACTTTTGGATGCGGCAGCGAAAATGCATCCGGATTGCCTTCTTTTGCAGCACGGTCAATATGAATGCCGCCGGGATACGGAAAGCCCATTGCACGAGCCGTCTTGTCAAAGCATTCTCCGGCAGCATCGTCTCTCGTTCTGCCGACAATCCGGAAAGAAGTATACGACAACACTTCCACAATATGACTATGTCCGCCACTTGCAACAAGGCAGAGATACGGCGGCTTCAACTCTGGATGGGCAATATAATTGGCGGCGATATGCCCTGCCAGATGGTGTACCGGTACGAGCGGCTTTCCAGCAGCCAATGCCAGTCCTTTTGCAAAATTCACACCCACCAGCAGTGCGCCAATCAGTCCCGGCGCATACGTCACGGCAATGCCATCCAAATCCGCAAGGGTGACATGGGCATCGTCCAACGCTTTCTGCACAACCGGCAGGATGTTCTCACAATGACGACGGGAGGCAATCTCCGGCACAACGCCACCATATAACTTATGTTCTTCCACCTGTGATGCAACCACATTGGAAAGGATTTCCGTTCTGTCTCTGGCAACGCTGGCTGCCGTTTCATCACAAGAGCTTTCTATGCCTAAGATCAACATGCAATTGTTTCCTCTCTTTTTCTCTGAACATCAATATTCGTAGTCGATACAAGCCCGTGCTTCCCGCAGCGGCTTGATGAACTGTCCGAATGCCACATGTGCCGGATGGGTCTGATAGGTGTTGAGATCGTCCATTGTTTCGAAGTCACAGAGCAATGCAAATTCGTAATTGGTCGGGTCAGCCTCTGTATGATTCAACTGTACTTCCAGCTTTTTCAACTGTGGAATCTGTGCTGGCAGCTGTTCTGCCCGTGCTTTTGCTTCTACTGCATTCTGCATGGCTGTTTTTCCGGCTGCCTCTGCCTGCAATTTGAACATTACGATGTGTTTGATCATATCTGATTTTCCTTTCTATCCATTCCTATTTCTTACTTTGTCTCTTCGGATCGCAGAGCTATTAGAATTGTACCACATTTTCTCTGTTTCCGCAAGGGAATCCGTCACGATTGCACGGCATATCTTGTCATCAACACCGCACCCTCTGCCGGATTGGTATAATATCGTTTCCGGAATCCAACGGATTCATACCCCAGTTTCTGATATAATGCAATGGCAGCTGCATTGTGTTCCCGCACTTCCAGAATGAAATTGCAATCCGGAAACTGGGCATGTGCCGTCCGCAACAGCTGCTCTGCGATGCCCTGCCGGCGGCAAGTCGGTGAAACCGCAATATCATCCACACTCTGTTCCGTTCCAAGCCGCTGCAAAACCAGATATCCGACCAGTTTCCCTTCTTGCACCGCCGCCAGCATTCTGGTATCCGGTTGTACAAATGCCGCTTCGAAAAGCGAAAAAGACCACGGATCTGGAAAAGAAGCCGCTGCAATTGCAGCGGCTTCTGAAAGTTGTGATGCAGTCAACGGCAAAACATCAACCTTTTGCTGCATACCAACTGGTTCCTTTCTTTACTTCTACTGTCAGCGGTACAGTGAACTGTACAACACGTTCCATCTCTTCCTTGAGAATCGTTGCAACCTGATCTGCAATGGCTTCCGGTGCTTCCACAATCAATTCATCGTGCACCTGCAAAATCAGTTTTGCTTCCGGCAATTCTTCCTGCAACCGGTTGTAAATCTGAATCATCGCAATCTTGATAATATCAGCTGCTGTGCCCTGAATCGGGGTGTTCATGGCAATGCGTTTGCCGGATGCCTGAATCATCTTATTGGACTGCCGCAGTTCCGGAACTGGACGACGACGCTTGAAATACGTGGAGACACAGCCCTCTTCCTTTGCCTTTTCAATCGTCTCTTCCATAAACGATGCGACACGAGGATACCGAGCCAGATAATTCTTGATATACTGGTCTGCCTGTGCAACGGAAACATGGATATCCTTTGAAAGCGAGTACGCACCCATTCCATAGAGAATTCCGAAGTTGACTGCCTTCGCAGCACTTCTCATCGAATCCGTCACCATTTCCACTGGCATATCAAATATCTGCGATGCGGTCTGTGTGTGGATGTCTTCCCCATTCAGGAACGCTGCCTGCATCGCTTCATCGCCGCAGAGATTGGCAAGAATCCGCAATTCAATCTGGCTGTAGTCAGCATCTACCAACACATTGCCCGGTGCTGCGATGAAATACTTCCGCATATTTTTTCCCAACTCTGTCCGCACCGGAATATTCTGCATATTCGGCTCAATCGAAGAAATCCGACCGGTTCTTGTCTCTGTCTGTTTGAAGAAAGAGCGCACCCGTCCATCCGCCGAGATGGTCTTCTGCAAGCCGTCTACATACGTGGACTGCAACTTAGAAACCTGCCGCCATTTCAGAACATGGTCAACGACCGGATACTGATCCCGCAGCGATTCCAGAATGTCTGCATTGGTGGAATAACCGGTCTTGGTTTTCTTTCCATGCGGCAATTCCAATTCCCCGAACAGCACATCACCGAGCTGCTTCGGCGAACTGATTTTAAACGGATGCCCCACTTCATCATAGATCATCTGCTGCAATTCTTCCATCTGTTCTGTCAGATAAACGCCGAATGTCTGCAAGCCTTCCGAATCTACCAGCACGCCGTTCTCTTCCATCGCTGCCAGTACCCGTGTCAGCTGCAATTCCGTCCGGTACAGTTCCATCATATCCAGCGACTCTACCTGCTTTTCCATCTCTATGCAAAGTCCCGACAAGGACAACAGCGGTGCAAGCGTTTCCAGTGCCGTATCATACATTACGTGATAAGAAACACTCAACCGTGCAATGCTATAATCCGCAGAAGCCGGATTCAACAGATACGCTGCAATCTCGCCGTCTGAAACCAGATTGTTCAACATGCTGCCATGCGCAATCATATACCGATAATGCGGCTTTGCAGAAAAGGCTCTCTTCTGGAGATTGCTGCTCAGGAATCCAATGACCAGAGATTCTTCCGTTGTCTCATAGACAGTATGCCCCTGCAAAACCTGCAAAAACGATGTTTCTGTATCCAGCTGATAGCCCAACGGCTGGATGTCTGCCTGCTGCTTCCACTGCTCCAGTACTTCTTCTGTCAACGGTGTCTGTACGACTTCAATAGATGGTGCGATGTTGATTTCTTCTTCCTCGCCATCCTCTGTCATAGCCGCTTCCAGATGCAGCTTATCCAACAACTTGACCATTTCCAGATCCAGCAACATATCCCGCACTTCCCGTGCACGGATTGGCTTCGGAAAATACTGCTGCAAATCTGTGCAAACTGGTGCATCTTTTACGATGGTTGCCAGCCACTTGCTCTGCATTGCGCTGTCTTTTCCAGCAATCAGTTTCTGCACAATCAACTTGCTTACACTCAGCTGATCCAGATTTTCATAGATAGATTCCACAGTGCCCCAACCACGCACCAGAATGGAGGCGGTTTTCGGACCAACGCCGGAAACACCAGCGATGTTGTCAGAAGAATCTCCCATCAAAGCTTTCATATCTACCATGGATTTCGGATAGAAACCATATTCTTCCCGGAACCGCTGCACATTATAATCAATGTCCTCCCGATTGGTCACCAGACGAACCCGTACATTGTTTGTGATCAGCTGCAAAACGTCCCGATCTCCACTGAGCACGGTACAACGGTGTCCCTGTTTTTCGACAGAGGCTGCCAGTGTGCCCAATATATCATCTGCTTCGTATCTTTCACATTCTACGATCTGCACGCCCAACAGCGTCAGCAGTTTCTTGATGTAAGGGACTTGCATGGCAAGTTCTTCTGGCATTCCCTTCCGATTTGCTTTATAGGAGGCAACTTTCTCATGCCGGAATGTTGGCGTCCGCAGATCAAATGCAACGGCAATGGCATCCGGCTGCAACTCCGTTACATGCTTGAGATAAATATTCATAAAGCCGAAAATGGCATTGGTATAGATGCCTTTATGATTCGAAAGCAACCGAATCCCATAATAGGCACGATTCATAATACTGTTTCCGTCAATCGCTAATAATTGCATAATACCCTCCAAATGCAGTCCGTTCCAAAGGAGCGGGCTTGTTCGTGTTTGCATACATTCGTGGCACCGATTTTCGCCTGGTATGCCGTATAGTCTCAGTATAACACTGTTCTCGAAAAAAAACTATACAAAATTAAAAAATCTATGGTAAAATAAAATTGCATATTTCATTGCAGAACGCTTTTTGCGTTACAAAAAAGAAAGGAAATCATCTTCTATGCAGAAAACTGTTTCATTTGGTTCCCTCCATTTTTCCCGCACAGCCGGATTGGCACCGATGGCGGGTGTTGCGGATCGTGCCTACCGTATCTTGTGTAAGGAGCATCAAGCCGCCATGCTGGTCAGCGAAATGATCTCCGCAAAAGGGCTTTGTTACGGCGATCCCAAGACGGCACAATTTTGCACCATCACAGAGGCGGAACGCCCGATGGGATTGCAGTTGTTTGGCAGCGAACCGGATTTTATGGCAAAAGCAGTGGAAATTGTATTGCCATTTCAACCAGACTGGATTGATATCAATATGGGTTGTCCTGTCCACAAGGTTGTTGCAACGGGAGCGGGTTCTGCCCTGATGCAGAAACCGGATCTGGCAGCGGATATTGTGAAAGCGGCTGTCAGCGTTTCTTCTGTTCCGGTCACGGTCAAATTTCGTGCTGGCTGGGATGAAGAGAACCGAAACGCTGTCTCCTTTGCACAGAAAATGGAGCGAGCTGGTGCGGCAGCGGTTGCCGTACATGGCAGAACCAAAACACAGCTCTATTCCGGTCACGCCGACTGGAACATCATCCGGCAGGTCAAAGAAGCCGTTTCCATTCCGGTCATCGGCAATGGGGATGTCACAGATGCAGAAAGTTGTCAACGGATGTATGATGAAACCGGCTGCGATCTGGTCATGATCGGACGGGGCAGCTATGGCAATCCATTTGTCTTTTCTGAAATCGCCGCTGCACAGCAAGGGCTGCCTTGGCACAAACCCACACTGGAAGAAAAAATGGACACCATGCTCTATCACGTCCGCCTGATTCTACAACTGGCAGACGGCAAACCGCCGGAACTTGCCATTCGGGAAGCACGCAAACACGCTGCTTGGTATATCAGCGGTTTGCACGGGGCAGCTGCTTTTCGTGCCCGTTGTTATCAGCTGTCATCCTATGCCGAAGCCGAACAACTCGCTGCGGATGTTATCCGCACACAACAAAACGCTGAAACGCTATGACAAAATCACAACAAAATAAAAAAGGAGCAGACAGATATGCGGATTACATTCTACCTTCTTATCTTATTGGAACTCGCTGTTTTTCTGGTGTTTCTCGCACCGGTTTTTCTCCACATCCTGAACGCCGGAAATCTGGCAGGTATGGCAGTTTCCCTCTGTGCGCTGCTGATAACGTTGTTTCACAACCACGTTTTTCATGTTCTGCGCACCTGCTGGCAAACAGTCGGTGGAAAAATTACTCTCTCTGCACTGACATTGCTATTGACAGCTGGATTGCTCTTTGTCGGATTCTGTTCCGTCCGGATGGCACAGTACATACAGAACCCACCCGATACGCCTTGCACGGTCATTGTGCTGGGCTGCAAGGTTAAGGGCACTGTTCCGAGTCTGATGCTACAACGACGGTTGGATGCTGCGGCTGTTTATCTGGAAGAACATCCGGACATTGTCTGCATTGTCTCCGGCGGAAAAGGCACAGGCGAAGAGATTTCAGAAGCGCAAGCCATGCAGACTTATTTGCTGGCAAAAGGCATTGATGCTGACCGCATTCTTCTGGAAGACCGTTCCACCGACACACAGGAAAATCTGGCATACAGCAAAGAAATTCTGGCAGAACAGGGCTTATCGAACCACGTCACGCTCATCACAGATGGCTTTCATCAGTATCGGGCGCACTGCATGGCGAAAGCACTTGGATTGCAGAGCTGGTCTGTCAGCGGAAAAACAAGACGCATTCTGATTCCCACCTATTGGGTGCGGGAATGGATGGCGTTACTGGAATTGTTTCTTGGACTGGCATAAAAACGAAAGCCGTAGGTGCAATCACGCTACGGCTTTCGTTTTTTCGTTCAGGCGTAAATGGTTCTCTGTGCAGCAGCCACGATGATTTCCGCACAAAGTGGAATGCCCAGCGCACCGCTGTTCAGACAAAGCGTGTAGTTTTCTTTGTCGTACCAGTTTCCGCCGGTGTTGATACTGTAGAAGGTTTCTCTTCTGCGGTCAGATTTCCGCAGCGTTGCCTCTGCTCGTCTTGGGTCAACCGCATATTCTGAAACCGCACGGTTGACACGGGATTCCTGATCGGCATAGACGAATGCACTCATCATATGTTCCATATCCCGCAGAATATAGCTTGCGCAACGTCCAACGATGACGCAATCGCTCTTTTCAGCCAATTCCTTGATGATATTCGTTTCAATGATGTACACCTTGTCCGACAATGGCAGGTTTTCCTGTATGGAACGAGTCGGATTGGAAGACAACATCAAAGTGTACAAAAAGCTTTTTGGAGCTGCCTCTTCTGCACTCGCCAGATAATCTACAGAAACACCACATCGTTCCGATGCCATTTCCAGAATCTCACGGTTGTAAAATGGAATGCCAAGTTGCTTTGCAACCAGCTCGCCGACTTCCCGACCGCCGCTTGCATATTCTCTTTCGATAGTGATAATACGATTGCTCATACGCCGTATCCTCCTTTTACCGTTTTTGTTCTCTTCATTATATCATATTTTTAGAACCAGTGCTTGTTTTTTCGGTGAATTTTCAGAATTTTCTCTCTTTTTTACAATATTATATATATCTTTTTGTACAATTCACCGAAAGCGGAAACTCACTGTAACGCATCCATCATCGCATTGATAATAGACGGTGCAGACCAAGTCAAATTTTTCCGGTTCAACAAACCAAATTCACTCGCTGTACCGTTGTCCCATACGAAACAGGTAATCCCGTGTTCTTTTGCACTCTTTACATAATATGCGTAATAATCCGCCCGTATGCTGGTGTTGTCCTTATCGACTGCACCAAATTCATCCAGCACCACCGGAACGCCTTGGCTGATAAACGTATCTTCGAGATACTGAAAATTGTCGTCCAGCTCCTGCCGGTCTGCATCGCTGCCCCAATCAGAACGGTCACTATCTGTTCCGCAGAAATCCCACGGCGCATAGCTGTGAATGGAAACGGCAATGTGATCATCATCCGGTACTTTCACCGCACTGACAGCAACCTCTGTGATGGACTGTGCGTGAGAGGTCACAATCAACGTCCGATCCGCATTCAGTCCACCAGATGCCCGAACCGTATCGACAAACGCTTGGAAAAGCTGGTTAATGACATCCCGTTCTTCTGCGGTACCGCCTGTCCACTCTGTATCTGAACCAATCACACGTGGTTCATTCATGCCTTCAAAAACAAGGTGATGGTCATAATCTGCAAATCGTGTGCAAAGCTGCGACCAGATTGCTGTCAACGTTTCTGTGACCGTTTCCTGCTCGCTGTAAGTCGGATGCAGCCAGATGGCATCATCGTGATGCACGTTCAGAATAACGTACAAATCATCGTCCATTGCATAATCAACGACTTCCTGCACTCTGTCCAGATAATCCGCATCAATCACGTTATCATCGGAGAGATGTTCGCCCCAGGTGACCGGAATCCGAATCGCATTGAAGCCAGCTTCCTTGACGGTATCAATCATCGCTTTTGTGGTTTTCGGATTGCCCCAACCGGTTTCGTTGTCATCGCTGTCCGTGTTATAGCTGTCCAGCGTATTGCCCAGATTCCAACCAATTTTCATATCTGCGATAATCTCAGAAGAAGTCATCTGGTTGACCTGCTCTGAAGAAACGGCGGCATTCTCAATATTGCCAACCGTTTCTGTGGTACTGCTGTCTGTTTTGGTGCTGACACCGCTTGCATTGCTATAACGGACAGAAACGTTGTCCCATGTAACGGTTTCCTGATCGCTCCACCAGTAGCCCAGCATGATTTCTCCATCCTCTGTGATGAAATCCTTGACTTCGTCCGGCACAATCCAAGTGAGAGAAACACTGGAATCCTGTGTGAAAACGACAATATTGTCAGTCTGATACCAATTCTGATCCGTTGCTGCCTTGCAGTCAGAAGATACCGATACGCCAAATGCACCTGTGAACTTTCCAAGCGCACCACTGCTGCTGATGTCGAAGGTGACAGTTTGCAGCGTATCGCCTGCGCCAATCAAGTCCGAAACAGAAACCTTTGCTGTGTTTTCCGGTTCGCTTTTAGAGCTGAGTGTTTCATTGTCCAGTGTAACAGCCGGACTGATTGTAGCAGTGCCATCAACCGGTACTTCTACCGTTCTTGTATAAGTGCAGACAATGCTGCTCAGTTTTACCTGCTGCAAATCGCTCCACCAGTAGCCAATCAGGATATTGCCGTCTACGTCTACGTCATCTACGATGGATGTCGGCACATCCCATGTAATTTCTGCATAAGCCCCATTGACAGCCTGCGAAAAATCGTCTGACTGATACCAGTTCTCATCGGTGGCAGCTGCGCAATCTTCCGACACGGAAATCCCACAGCCACCCTTATAAGTTCCCATATCGGACACGCCATCCGGCGCATAGAAAATAAATGTAAACGACTGTACCGTATCGCCATCCTGCAAAAAGTTGGAGAGCTTCGTCTGATAGGTGTTTTCTCCATCCCGATCCAACAGCACGTCCAAATCTGTAATTTCTGTTCCCAAGGTGGTAGAAACCGTTTCCACTGGACTGATATGCGTTGTTGTCGTCTCTGCTGCCGCTGTTTCCGCTTCCGCAGCGGTGGTGGTTTCTGCCGCATCCGCCTCTGCGGCTTCTGCTGTGGTGGTCGTTGCAGCGGTCGTGGTTTGTTCTACTGCGGTACTGCTTTCTGCTGCTTTGTCACTACAACCTGCCATTGCAGTCAGTGACAGCAAGCCAGCCAGAAGGCAAGCGGTTTTCTGCTTCCATTTTGTAATCATACCATCATTTCCTCTCTTTTTTAAGATGCTGTGCTGTCTGCATCGGATTCTCTTTTCTTGAAGACAAACAGCTTGCTGAATGCGTAATTGATAATCAGAATGATAACCTGTGCTGCAATCGTTACAAGATATTTGTTCCACCCCAGAATGCTGATGCCAAGGACACTGATGCCCCAGTCCAAAAACAGAGAAGCACCTCTTGCGGCATAAAAGGACGTAAATTCCGTCCAGAATGCTTTTTTCGTATGGGTTTCGCTTTGGAATACGTATTTCTTATTGGTGAAAAACGCAAACGTCACCGCACAGATCCAAGAAAATATCGTACAGAACGTAACGGAAAGTTTGCCCTCCCCCAGAAAATACATTGGCACCAACTTGGTTACCATAGAAACCAGTGTTGTCAATGCGCCATAAAAACAATACAGCAACCCTTTTTCGTACTTAAAATAAATCGTCTGGATGGCTTTTGGCATATGCTGAACCACCCACAAAATCAATCGGTTCATGGTAGAATCTGCACACCTTTCTAAAAAAATCATATTTTCTATTGATTTCGCTTGCTTATTTGCAAAAAATATGGTATGATAGCGACATACATTCTATCTATCAAAAATCGGAGGCATTTATGATTTTCCTTTTACTCATCCTGTTGGCACTGTCTGCTCTGTTTTCCAGCTCGGAAACGGCTTTTGCAAGCGTGAATAAAATCCGGCTGCGTGCAAAGGCAGAACAAGGGGACAAGCGTGCTGCCACAGCATTGCAAATCGCAGAACGATATGAAGACGCTCTGACCGCCATTCTGGTCGGTAACAACATTGCCAATATCGGCTCGTCTTCTCTGGCAACCGTCCTGTTCACGCAGTGGGTCGGTGATATCGGCCCTGCGGTCGCAACCGTTGTCATGACGCTGCTGGTGCTGACATTCTGCGAAGTGTTGCCAAAATCCTACGCAAAATCGCACGCTGAAACGCTTGCACTGCATTTCGCATCGGCACTCTCTGCCTTTACCCTGCTCATGACACCATTCGTCAAATTCTTTCATCTGTTGTCGTTGGCATTCAAGCCAAAAACAGAAGCCCCCAGCGTAACAGAAGACGAATTGAAATACATCATTGATGAAATTGAAGAAGAAGGCGTTCTGGAAGAACAGGAAAGCGATCTGGTGTTGTCTGCGCTGCAATTCGATGAAACGACCGTCGATGAAATTCTCATTCCTCGTGTCAAAGTGGTTGGCATTTCCAGTGAAGCTACAACAGAAGAAATCTGTGATCTGTTCCTGCACAGCCATTTTTCCCGTTTCCCTGTCTATGAAAAGAACATGGATAACATCATTGGCATGATTACCAGCCGTGACTTTTTCCGGTTGGAACACGGTATGTTCCAGAGCGTTTCTGAGATTTTACAGGATGTCATTTACATCCCCGAAAACAGACCCATCAATGAAAGTCTGCGAGAAATGCAGCGTTCCAAAACACATATGGCAGTTATTATCGACCAATATGGCGGCACAAAAGGCATTGTGACACTCGAAGACATCATTGAGGAACTGGTTGGTGAAATTTATGACGAAAGCGACGAAATCGTACACGAATTGATTCAGACTGCACCGCACTGCTACACCATTATGGGAACATGCAGCATCAGCGATATGCGTGAGGCACTGGAAGAAGAAGACGTTCCGGCACAATTCCCGACAGCAGCTTCTACTTCTGTCGGCGGTTGGGTCACGGAATTGCTGGGACACATTCCACAAGCTGGCGAAACGGTACAAGTGGAAACGTTTCTCTTTCAAGTACTGGAAACGGACAACCAGTCTGTGACCAAAATTGCATTGCAGGTACTGCCTGCACAGGCATCCCAAGACGAATAAGAAAAAGGCTGTTGCAGAACGCATTTTGCAGCAGCCCTTTTTTTGCCGTCATTACTTCTTTTTGTATTTCAACAGAACAAATGCGGTCACGACCGTGGCGACCACTGCCACCAAGGTCGGTACCCAAGTGTGTTCCGCCCCCGGCAAATCCAAAGTGTTCATTCCATAAAAGCTGAACACCATTGTAGGGATTGCCAGAATAATCGTTACAATCGTCAATTGCCACATGACAATGTTGACATTGTTGGAGATGACAGAACTACAGGCATCTACCATATTTGCCAGAATGCTGGAGTAGATACTCGCCATCTCTTCCGCCTGTTTCAACTCAATCAGAACATCCTCCAGCAAATCCTGATCATCCTCATAGAGTTTAATCAGTTTTCCACGAAGAATCTTATTCATTGTCGCATCGTTTGCTTTGAGTGACGTTGTGAAATAGACCAGTGATTTTTCCAGCTCCATCATCTGCAACAGCTGCTGGTTTTTCACCGCTTTGTGCAGTTCCCGTTCCAGTGCGTTAGAAGCTTTGTCAATCTGTTTCAGATAGACAAGATAGGTGGAAATCAACTGCATAATCAAACGCAGCACAAACTGTGTCCGGAAGCTGGTCTGAATGTTGCGCAGTCGCCCTTCTACAATATCCTCCAGCACTTTATTGGTGCGCAGAGAAATGGTAAACACCAGCTGATCTTTGAGAATAATGCTCATCGGCATCGTATAAAATACAATGGTATCATTCTTTTGAATCTCTGAAACAGCCGTGTCAACAATGATCAAGGTCTGATCGTCTTCTCGTTCCACACGGGACGATTCCTCTTCATCGAGTGCAGACTTGATGAAGTCGCTGTCCAGTCCGAAGGTTTCAATCAGCATCTTCCGTTCCTGTGCCGTCGGGTCAATGACAGAAACCCAACAGCCGGACTCCAGTGTCTTGCACTCTACCACACGGTTCTGGATGGTTTTATAATATGAAATCAAAATGGTTCCGCCTTTCTGCAAAGACGGAACGACAGCTGCTGCGGTTCCCTCTTTGCGGTTTTACTTTGCGATTCCTCGCCATCGTCGGGGATAGGGATCCGCTCGCATACCATCATTCCTCCATTCTTTTCTCACAAATTCCGATTCAAACAAAAAACAGATGCGATGGTGTTTCGCCTCTGTTTTTCTGGGGTATTCCGGCGACAGAATGCGCTTACTTCTGGGGACTTTTTTCTTCCTGATTGGAGAAGACTGCCTCCAGTACTTTTCCGTAGAAAGCCGCCGGATTGCGCATAATCTGGTTGCCCAGATATTTTGCCTGTTTCATGTCGGGTGCGTACAGCTTCAGATCCATCAGATCGCTCTGCAAATCCAGATACCGCACCTGTACATGATAGCCTTTCTGGAGCGGCAAATAAGAAACCTGCACCTCTTCTTTTCGCTTCTGTTCCATAAAATAATGTTTCGCCTCACTGACAATTTTATCCCGATACGGTTTTGCAACATAATCTTTCAACTGACGGGCGCATTCTGCGCCTGTTTCCGTCAGATGAAACCAATCTCGTCCTTCTTCGTCCTGTTTCAGCACAAGCGAACCGTTTTTCTGCAAGTAGGTAATCGCTTCCTGATAGAAAAAATAATTGATGATATTCGTTCCCACTGCAACATCATACAACTGCGTCGGCGAAACGGGTTTCCCCAACTGTTCCAGCAGACAGCAAATCAGAATGTTTGCCATATGAGCATCCATCAGCGGCGGTGTTGCAATCTGCGACATTTTCAACAAATTTTCATCCTGCATCAACGGTTCCCTCCCTTACACAAAAATCAGAAATGCGGATAATCCATCATATGCGACAGCATGGCAATATTGACAGCTGCCTCGACACAAGGAACGGCTCTCGGTACAATGCACGGATCATGTCTGCCATGTACCTGCAAAATTTCATTGGTGCGGGCACGATAATCCACTGTCTCCTGTGGCTTTGCAATGGAAGCCGTTGGCTTGATCGCAACCCGTAATGTAATCGGCATACCGGAAGAAATCCCGCCCAGAATGCCACCATGATGGTTGGTCTTTGTCTTGATGTGCCCATTTTCGTCCACATAGAACGGATCGTTGTTCTGACTGCCGACCATTTCTGCCACTTGGAAACCAGCACCAAATTCCAACCCCTTGACAGCCGGAATGCCGAAAATCAGCTGTGCGATGGTGTTTTCCAGTCCCTGAAACATCGGAGAGCCGACACCAGCCGGTACATTGACAACAGCGCACTCAATCAAGCCGCCCAGAGATTCGCCGCCCTTTCTGGCATTGCGAATATCTTCCTGTATCTTTTCGCCCTGTGCATCATTGATGACCGGAAATGCTTTCTCCCGTACAGCGAGAATATCACTTCTGGAAACATCTGTTTCTGAAAACGCATCATCCTGAATGCCATGTACGGCTGCAATGTGCGCACCGGTATAAATCCCACGCCGTTCCAGAATCTGTCCACAAATGGCACCTGCAAAGCAAAGCGGTGCCGTCAATCTGCCAGAGAAGTGACCGCCACCTCTGACATCCTGAAAGCCACGATATCGCATCGCACCGGTATAATCTGCATGTCCCGGACGTGGCAACCGTTCCAGATTGCTATAATCCTTGGAATGGGTATCTGTATTCTGAATCATTGCGCAAAGTGGCACACCTGTTGTCCGGTTGTTCAACATACCAGACTGAATCTGTGGCAAATCTTTTTCACTTCTTGGTGTTGTAGTTCCATCTTTTTTCGGGGCACGTCTTGCCATAAACTGCAATACTTTTTCCATATCAATATATTCCCCGGGTGGAAGATTATCAATGACAACCCCGATAGACGGACCGTGTGATTCTCCAAAAATAGAAATGGAGATGCGATTATTCCAAAACGATGACATGGGCATTTCCTCCTAATTGATTATAATCTTTGTAAAACTGTGGGTACGATTTTTCTACGCATTCTGCGCCCTGTATCACAACCGGTTCTGTACATCTGGTTGCTGCAATCGCTGCACACATCGCAATGCGGTGGTCATGATAGCTATCCACCACGCCGCCGTGTAACTGTTCCACCGGCTGAATCCGCAGACCGTCCGCAAACGGGGTCACGTTTCCACCCAGTCGGTTCAACAGATCCGACGTTGCCAGCAAGCGGTCACTCTCTTTGATTTTCAGGCGGGCAGCACCGCTGATGACAGAGGGTGCCGTACCAAATGTAGCGAGAACAGCAAGGATCGGCACTAAATCCGGAATATCCGTTGCATCCACCGCAATGCTGGCTGGCTGGTGATTATTTTTATTATAACACATCTTTTCTGCAATTTCAATGATTATTTTGTCACCTTGTACGCTATCCGGATTCAGATTCTGCATTGTAATCTGATTGCCCAACGCATTGGCAACCGCAAAAAAAGCAGCCTGTGAATAATCGCCTTCTACGATACCGTCACAAGCGACAGCGTGCTGTCCACCGGCAACATGATAACCATTTTCTGTTTCTGTGATGACAAAGCCGAACTGCTGCATGCAAGCAACGGTCAGGTCGACATATGGCTTGGATTGCAGCGGTGACAGCATCACAATATCAGAATCGCCTGCCAACAGCGGCAGCGCAAACAGCAATCCTGTTACATATTGAGAGGACACATCGCCTTCCAGATAATACATGCCACTTTGCAGCTGCCCGTGAATCGTAAATGGCATTGTATTCTGATAATCAAACCGAATCCCGTGACTGGACAGCTCTCGCACATATGTCGTAATCGGACGTTCCGGCAGTCTGCCTTGTCCGTGAAATGTGGTTGTTACCCCAAGTGCAGCCGCTACCGGAATCAGAAACCGCAGAGTTGAGCCACTTTCACAACAGTCCATCTCCGCTGTTTCTGCTTTTGCTTTGCCACCGATGCCGTCTACTGTTACGGTATCACCTTCTGTGGAGAAAGCCGCACCCAGTGCGGAAAGTGCCTGCATCGTGGCAGTAATGTCCTTAGAAAAGCTGACATGCTGCACCACAGAACGTCCTTCTGCCAATGCTGCGCAGATTAACATCCGGTGTGTCATGCTCTTGGAAGCCGGTATGGAAACCGTGCCGGAAAGGAAACGAGGTTCTATCTGGATATTCATGCATTTCCCTCCATCATCCATGCGGCAAAGTCTGTGACAGAAGCCTTGCGGATTTCTGCTTGACCGGCAGTTTCGCAAACAATGTAGCGCAATTGATTGCCAGCTCGTTTTTTATCGACACCGCAGAACGGCAACAGATCTGCAATCGGCACCGGTACAGAAGTCGGCAGATGATATGCTTCCAGACAACGCTTTAAGGCAGCCGTCTGTTCTGGTGAACAGGTCTTTTCAGCAATTAAGCACATGCCAATGGCAACCGCACTGCCGTGAGAATATGTTTCATAGTGATAATAGCCCTCAATCGCATGTCCCAGTGTATGCCCATAGTTGAGAATCATCCGTTCGCCGCTTTCAAATTCATCTGCTTCTACCACATCCCGTTTGATAGAAATACAAGTGCAGATGACATCCTCCAGCACATCAAAAATTGTCTCCTGTGTGTGCGCTGCCAACAGGTCAAACAGCTTGGCATCTCGAATCATTCCATATTTCACGACTTCTCCCATGCCATCAGAGAAAATCTCTGGTGTCAGTGTTTTCAATGTATCTGGGTCGCACAGCACACAAACTGGCTGCTTGAATGCGCCCACCAGATTTTTTCCGTTTGGCAGGTCAATCGCCGTCTTGCCGCCGACAGAGGAGTCGACCTGTGCCAACAGTGTTGTTGGAATCTGAATGAAATCCACACCACGCAAATAAGTTGCAGCTGCAAAGCCAGCCAGATCGCCAACGACACCGCCACCCAATGCCACAATCGCATCGGCACGGGTAAAATGTTTTTCACAAAGAAAATTGTAAATTTGCAAAAGGGTGTCAGCACATTTTGACGCTTCTCCATTTGGGAATGCAAAGACTTCCACCCGGAAGCCTGCCTGCTCCAGATTGGAAACGACAGCATCTGCATAGAGTTTCTGCACGACATCATCTGTAATGATGGCAAGGGAATTGGCTTTCGTATTTTGCCGGATATAGGTACCACAATCCGAAAGCAGTCCGTGCTGCACATAAATCGGATACGTGTGGCTCGCATGTACGGTAATTGTTTTCATAGCAATATCTCTTTTCTGGTTTGTTTTCCACAGAAACAGCGCAGCTGCTTCTTGCATTACTTTTATTATACTGTTTTTTCAAAGGGCTGTCAATCGTTTCTTCCTGTCTGCGTAGAGACATCTCACTGATTGATAATCGCCTCTATCTGCTCGTCGCTCATGCCAGC
>CAYNPC010000022.1:0-16319 GCA_964399025.1 uncultured Ruminococcus sp.
CTTACGTCAATGCTTGTATCCTGCATAAAGCTTATTTCTTCCACCGCTTCTTTCGTCATCGCAGCTGCCGGCGCAAAAGTTGCCAAGCACGGCAACCGGAGCGTTTCCAGTAAGAGTGGTGCGGCAGATGTACTGGAACGGCTGGGCGTAAAAATCCAGACCACACCGGAACAGGCTGCCAACTGCATTCACGAAATCGGCATTTCGTTCCTGTTTGCACAGAGCTATCACGGTTCGATGAAATACGTTGCAACCGCCAGAAAAGAAATGGGCACTCGTACCGTATTCAACATTTTGGGACCGCTTTCCAATCCGGCAGAAACAGATTATATCCTGCTGGGCGTTTATGATGATGCCCTGCTGACCGTTATGGCAAAGGTACTGTGTGGTCTGGGCATTCGTCATGCGATGGTTGTCCACGGTTCTGACGGCTTTGATGAAATCTCCATTTCCGCACCAACTGCTGTTGCAGAAATTCGGGATGGTGGCATTTTTGAATACACCATCACACCGGAACAGTTTGGTTTGCCAATGGCAGAAAAATCCGAAGTCATCGGTGGCACACCGGAAGAAAACGCACTGATTACACAGGGCATTCTGGAAGGTACGATTCGGGATGCAAAGCGGAATATTGTTCTGATGAATGCTGGTGCAGCACTGTATGTTGCAGGTCGGGCAGACAGCATCGGTGACGGCATTGCACTGGCAGTTGAAACCATTGACAGTGGTGCAGCACTTGCAAAACTGGAACAGCTGAAAGCGTTCACCAACGCCACAGCATAAGAGAGGATTCCCATATGATTTTAGATGAAATTGTGGTAAAAAGAAAGGAACAGCTGGCGCAGGAACTGGCACAGACAGACCGACAGACCATGCGGCAGCTGGCATTGCAAACAGAACGACCTGTTCTCTCCTTTCCGGATGCGCTGCGCAATGGAAACCTTTCCATCATCGCAGAAGTGAAGAAAGCATCCCCTTCTAAATCTGTCATCTGTGCAGATTTCCATCCAGTCGAGCAGGCAGTTGCCTATGAACAGGCTGGTGCAAACGCCATCTCTTGTCTGACGGAATCGCATTACTTTCAGGGCAGCAGTCAGTACTTCCGAGAGATTCGGGCAGCCGTTTCCATTCCGATGCTGCGGAAAGATTTTATCATCGACACTTATCAGATTGACGAAGCCCGTGTGATTGGTGCAGATGCGATTCTGTTGATTGCTGCGATTCTGGAGGAAGAAACCATGCAGCATTTCTATGATTACGCAACAGAACTGGGACTGCACTGCCTCTTTGAAGCACACAACGAAGCGGAAATCCAGCAGGTGCTCCGCTGTGGTGCGAAAATCTGTGGAATCAACAACCGCAACCTGAAAAACTTTCATGTTGACCTGAAAACCACAAAAGAGCTGGCGGCAATGGTACCAAAAGACTGCATTCTCGTTTCAGAAAGTGGCATGAAGACACATGAAGATTTGCAGACAGTGCGGCAGTACGGTGCAGATGCCGTTCTGATTGGAGAAACACTGATGCGCAGCGGTGACGTTGCCACAACCATGCAGGCATTGCGAGAAAATCTATGAAGATAAAATTTTGTGGTGTCCGGCGGTCAGAAGACGTGGCTGCCATCAATCTGCTACAGCCGGACTATATGGGTATGATATTAAGTGCAGGATTTCGCCGCAGCGTGCCACTGGAAACAGCAGCGCAGCTGGTACAGCAAAAGGCAGACAGCATTTTGTCTGTTGGTGTCTTTGTCAATGAAACAACAGAGACGATGCTGCGCATTGCAACACAGTTGCATCTGGATGTGCTCCAGCTGCACGGTGCAGAATCACCGGAACAAATCCGGCAGCTGCAACAAGCATCCGGTTGCCGCATCTGGAAGGCTCTGCGGATTGACAGCCTTGCAGCACTGGAAGCCGCTGCACAGCATCCGGCGGACTGTCTCGTTTTAGAGGGCAACACCGGAAACGCTGTTGGTGGCACTGGCATCTGCGCAGACTGGTCACTGCTGGCAAAGCGCACTTGGAACCGCCCGTTTTTTCTGGCAGGCGGTCTGAAACCGGAAAATGTCAAGGAAGCGATTGCAACCGTTCAGCCGGACGGCGTTGACTTTTCCAGTGGAATTGAAACAGATGGCGTTAAGTCATTTGATAAGATGAAACAAATTATTACAACCATACGAGGAGCGGAAAACAATGGGTAAAGTAGGCAGATATGGCATATTCGGCGGACAGTACGTCCCCGAAACAGTAATGAATGCGGTCAACGAATTGAACGCCGCATATGAAGAAGCAAAAGCAGATCCTGCATTCTGGGAAGAATATCGTCGCCTTTGCAGAGAATACGCAAACAGACCGTCTCTCCTGTACTATGCAGAACGGATGACGGAAGATCTGGGCGGCTGTAAGATTTATCTCAAGCGGGAAGATCTGAACCACACAGGTGCGCACAAGATCAACAACGTACTGGGACAGATTCTGCTTGCCAAGAGAATGGGCAAAAAGAGAATCATTGCAGAAACAGGTGCTGGTCAGCACGGTGTTGCAACGGCAACTGCCTGTGCACTGTTTGATCTGGAATGTGAAGTGTTCATGGGTGCGGAAGACGTACAGCGGCAGAAGCTGAACGCTTACCGGATGGAACTGCTGGGTGCAAAGGTACGCAGCGTTGACAACGGCACAGGCACACTGAAAGATGCTATTAACGAAGCAATGCGTGACTGGGTTACCAACATCGACACCACCTATTATCTGATTGGTTCTGTTATGGGACTGCATCCGTATCCGATGATGGTACGTGACTTCCAGAAGATTATCGGGGAAGAATCCAAGGCACAGCTCAAGGAACACGAAGGCGTTCTGACGGATTGTGTCGTTGCTTGTGTCGGCGGCGGTTCTAACGCAATGGGCGCATTCTATGACTTCATTCCGGACAAGAGCGTTCGACTGGTCGGCGCAGAAGCAGCCGGAAAGGGTGTAGACACCACATTGCACGCTGCTACCCTGACAAAGGGCAAGCTGGGAATTTTCCACGGCATGAAGTCCTACTTCTTGCAGAATGAAGAGGGACAGATTGCACCGGTATTCTCCATCTCCGCTGGTCTGGACTATCCGGGCATTGGACCGGAACATGCCGAACTGTATAAGACAGGACGTGCAGATTATGTTGCCATCACAGATGAAGAAGCTGTTCAGGCACTGGAATATCTGTCCAGAAAAGAAGGTGTCATTCCGGCAATCGAATCTGCGCACGCAGTGGCTGCCGCTATGAAGATTGCACCGACCATGAAGAAAGATCAGATTATGGTCATTTGTCTGTCCGGACGGGGCGACAAGGATATGCAGCAGATTGCAGAATACAGAGGAGTGAAAATTGATGACTGAGAATAGAATCGATCGTACCTTGCAGGCATTGCAGGCAGCAGGAAAAAAAGCACTGATTCCGTTTGTGACAGCTGGTCACGGAGAAGGTGGCTATGCACTGACAGAACAGCTGGTAGAAAAAATGGAAGCCGCTGGCGCAAACATCATTGAACTGGGTGTTCCGTTTTCTGACCCGATTGCAGAAGGTCCTGTCATCCAGCATTCCAGTGAACAGTCTCTCAAGCAGGGCACAACACTGGCTGGCATTTTTGAAATGGTAAAACGGCTGCGGAAAAAGACAGATATGCCGTTACTGCTCATGATGTACCTGAACACCATTTTCTCCTATGGCACAGACGCTTTCTTCCGCACCTGTCAGGAAGTCGGTATTGACGGCGTAATCGTTCCGGATATCCCGTTTGAAGAAAAAGATGAGATTCAGGGAGATGCTGACAAATACGGCATTCACAACATCAGCCTTGTTACACCGGCAAGCGAAGGCAGAATCCAGATGATTGCAGAAGATGCAACAGGTTTCCTGTACTGTGTTTCCTCCAACGGGGTAACTGGGGTCAGAACCAAGTTCCAGACCGATTTCTCTGCATTCTTTAACCCGATTCACAAGTACGCAAAGGTACCGTGTATGGTTGGTTTCGGCATTTCCAGTCCAGAAACGGCAAAGCAGATGAGCCAGTACTGTGACGGTGTCATCATTGGCAGTGCCATTGTAAAAATGGTAGAACAGTATCAGGCACAAGCACCAGAAAAGGTCGCTGCATTTTTAACCAGTGTGCGGACAGCACTGGATGCATAAGTAGGATACATGTTATCGTGGGCAGTGGTGTTGTGCCATTGCCCACGATTTTTTTGACTTTTTCGATTTTTTTGAAAAAAAGGCTTGACAAATGCAGAAAAGTGTGATATACTGTATAAGTCGTCTTCGATAGGGCACAGATTGCAGCGTGCTTTTCGGGTTTGCGAAAAAAATTTTTTTGAAAAACTTGAAAAAAGGGCTTGACAAACGCAAAAAAGTGTGATATAATAAGAAAGTCGGTTGAAGACAACTGAAAAAAAGAAAAACTGGGGTGTCGCCAAGTGGTAAGGCAGCGGACTCTGACTCCGTTATTCCGAGGGTTCAAATCCTTCCACCCCAACCAAATTGCACCGAGTGAGAAATCATTCGGTGCTTTTTATATTTCAGTAATGCAGAAGGGATGTATCGTTTTGACTGGAAAAACACATCTTACATTTGGAACAGCTGCGGCGGTTCTTGTTACGCAACCTGCCGACTGGAAATCATTCCTGCTCTGTCTTGGTGCAGGTGCAATCGGTTCCTGTGTCTGTGATGTTGATATCAGCACTTCCGACAGCCACAAGGGCTTTCACCGATTTCTGTTGCTGCTCGGCATTGCAGTTGCTTCCATCATTGTTCTGGACATTGTCTTTCAGGCGGGTATCTGGAAAATGATTCAACAAAAAAATGGACTGCTCCGCAGTCTGATTGGACTTGCCATGTTTCTGGCACTCTGCCTCTACGGGGAACGGCAGCCACACCGGACGTTCACTCATTCCCTGACAGGCGTAGCGTTGATGGGCATTTCTGTTTACGTTATGCTGCCGCAAGCGACGTGGTATTTTGTCTGTGGTATGCTGAGCCACATCTTCTTAGATTTATTCAACCGGAAAAAAATACAGCTACTATTTCCCCTTTCCACTGGGAAATGTTGTTTTCGTCTCTGTTCCGCTGACGGCGTTGTCAATCATGTTTTGTTCTGGTTTGGCAACTGCCTGTTGGCAACAGAAGTGATTCTTGCAATCGGATCGACGATTTCCATCCAGATCTGATCCGTGAAAAGGAGCTTATTATGAACTGGATTGCACAACTGCAACAATATCAACCACAGGATGCGACAGAACAAACGGCAAAGACAGAAATACTGCAGGCTGTTTCTCAATACGGCACCGCTGTGCTGGAACGCACTTCCCCCAGTGGTGGACACATTTGCTGCTCTGGTATGATTCTCGATGCATCCATGAAGAATGTGCTGTTGGTCTATCATAATATCTATCAATCTTTTTCTTGGACAGGCGGTCACGCAGATGGCGACGATGATTTTTTAGCCGTTGCCATTCGGGAAGCACAGGAAGAAACCGGTTTACAGCAAGTACAGCCGCTTTGCAGTGCCATCCTGTCACTGGATGTCCTGCCGGTCAAGGCGCATGAAAAGCGTGGCGTACCGGTCGCTGCCCACAAACACTATTGTGTTTCTTTTGGTCTGCTTGCTGACCCCAGACAGCCGATTCACAACAAACCAGATGAAAACAGTGCTGTCGTATGGAAACCCATCTCCGAATTGCATACGCTTTGCAATGAACCACATATGCTGCCCGTCTATGAAAAACTGATTGCCCGAATGCGACAAGTGCAACAGGAACAGCAGCAGGTTTTACAACAGATGGTTTCCCCACTCTTGACATGGTACAAGACCCATGCACGGGATTTGCCGTGGCGGAAAGACAGAGCGCCTTATCACGTCTGGATTTCTGAAATCATGCTGCAACAGACCCGTGTAGAAGCCGTCAAGGTTTATTATGCACGTTTCTTGCAAACATTCCCTACCATACAGGCATTGGCGGAAGCCGATCCGGAAGCCGTCAGAAAATGCTGGGAGGGACTGGGCTACTACACCAGAGCCAGAAATCTGCAACGTGCCGCACAGGAAATTTTGCAACGATACGGTGGCGTTTTCCCGACTCGTCAGGAAGATGTCCTGTCGTTGCCCGGCATTGGTGCTTATACAGCCGGTGCAATTTGTTCGATTTGTTTTGAACAGCCGACACCTGCGGTCGATGGAAACGTGTTGCGTGTTGTCATGCGCTTACAGGATGCCTTTTCTGAAATTGACCGCAACGATGTCAAAAAAGCAGTCACAGAAGCCTTGCGTGTCTGCTATCCGGCTGGCAACTGTGGCGCATTCACACAAGCACTGATGGAACTGGGCGCACTGGTTTGCATTCCAAATGGTGCACCGCATTGTGATCTCTGTCCGGTTGCAGCACTTTGTAGAAGCCGTGCACAGCAATCCCAAGCGATGCTGCCCGTCCGGAAAAAGAAAAAACCAAGGCGCATTGAACAGCGTACCGTCTGGATTTTACACTGTGGAGATGCTTACGCAGTCTGTCAACGGCCGGAACAAGGTTTACTGGCTGGCTTATGGGAATTTCCCAATCAGCTCGGTACACTGACCGAAGAAGAAGCCATCCGGCAGGCAACTGCATGGGGCTGCAAGCCTGTCTCCATTGAAAAAACCGTGCAGAAAACGCATATTTTCACACATATCGAATGGCACATGTCCGGCATTTATCTTGCCTGTCAGGAGATGCCGTCACAATTCATCTGGAAGACAGCACAGCAACTGGAAACAGAAATCACCCTGCCGACTGCCTTCCGGATGTTCTGGCATTCGTAAAATCCGAACAAGAAACAGCAGAAAGGAACGTATCATTATGGCATTAGATGGTGCTTTTTTATATGCAATCCGACAAGAAATGCTTGGGCTGATCGGCGCAAGAATTGAAAAAATTCACCAACCAGCCAGAGAAGAAATCCTGCTCTCCCTCCGGAATATGGAGGGCAGTCATAAAGTTCTGATTTCCGTCTCCGCTGACCGTGCCCGTGTGCACCTGACGGAACAGAGCATTGACAATCCGGCTGCGCCGCCGATGTTCTGTATGCTGCTGCGGAAACGGCTCGGCAACGGCAAATTGCTTGCCATCCGGCAGAACGGTCTGGAACGTGTTCTCTATTTTGATTTTTCCTGTGTCAATACACTGGGCGATGTGGTGCAGCTGACACTTGCCTGCGAAGTCATGGGGAAATATTCCAATCTGATTCTGATTGACGAAAACGGCACCGTCATCGACAGTCTAAAACGGGTCGATGCAGAAATGTCCCGAAAGCGACTGGTACTCCCCGGTATCGCCTATGCGCTGCCACCAGCAGAACCACGCTTGAATTTTCTGACCGCAGAACGAGAAACCTTAAAACAAGCCATCACCAGCCAGAGCAGTGCGCTACACAAAGTGCTGCTGCAAACGCTGGAAGGCGTTTCTCCAGTTCTGGTGCGGGAATGGGCATTCTATGCCGGACACGGTACAGAATGCCGTGCAGAGACGCTCACAGACGATCAGACTGACCGCCTGCTCTATATCATACAGCAGACAAAAGAACGCCTGCTGCAAGAAAATCCCTGCTTTACCATTGCAGCAACCAAAGAGGGACAGCTGAAAGATTTCTCTTTCCTGCCGCTTCATCAGTTCGGCACATTGCTTTACACACGCACGATGCCGTCTGCTTGTGCCCTGCTGGATTATTTCTATGCGGAACGGGATCGTTATGCCCGTGTGCGGCAGCGTGCCAATGATTTATTTCATCTGTTGCTACACGCAACGGAACGGATTCAGCGAAGAATTGCAGCACAGACTGCCGAACTGGAACAATGTGCAGAAAAAGATGCCCTTCGCCGAAAAGCAGACTTGTTATCCGCCAACCTGTATCGCCTGAAAAAGGGCGATCACACCGCCACACTGGAAGATTTCTATGAGCCGGATTGTCCTTCTGTTACAATTTCTCTGGATGTCCGTCTTACGCCGGCACAGAACGCACAGTATTATTACCAGCTCTATAAGAAATCCTGTACCGCTGAAAAAGTCCTGACAGAACAGATTGATAAGGGCAATACCGAATTGACATATCTGGAAAGTGTACTGGATGCACTGACTCGTGCAGAGACAGAAACAGATCTGGAACAACTGCGACAGGAATTGACAGAGCAGGGCTATCTCCGCCGTGCCAACCGCAACCGCCGTCCAGTAAAAATACAGCAGCCGCTGCAATATACGGCTTCTGATGGCACACCGATTTTTGTCGGTCGCAATAATTTACAGAATGACCGGCTGACATTAAAAACCGCTGCCAAAACAGACATCTGGCTGCATACGCAGAATATCCCCGGTTCTCACGTCATCCTTGCCACAAATGGCGTAACGCCATCTGATCAGGTGATTCTGGAAGCGGCACAGCTTGCCGCATGGCATAGCAAGGCGCAGCAGTCCACACAAGTACCGGTAGACTACTGCCTTGTCAAATACGTCAAAAAACCAGTCGGGGCGAAACCGGGGATGGTCATTTTCAAGAATCAGAAAACCCTCTACGTTACACCATCTTCACCTGATACGTTGCCATCCACGCATTGATTTGTATCATATAGGCGATGGTCTGCGGATATGCCATCAGCTGCCCATACCATTGCACGCTGCTGGGTTCGTTGCAAAGCTGTTCCACTTTTTCTCGTTTAACCAGTTGGAACAACGGTGCTTGCGCATCCTGTAAGATTGCATATAACATCCGGCGCACAGTCTCCAAATAGTTGGGATTGTGCGTTTTCGGATAGGGGCTTTTTTTCCGCCAGAGCACTTTTTCTGGCAGATAATCCTGCATGGCAATGCGCAGCAAGCCCTTTTCATAGCCGTGATATTCTTTCATCTCCCACGGGACATTGTAGAGATATTCTGCTATGCGGTAATCGCAAAACGGCACACGCACTTCCAGCGCATTCGCCATACTCATGCGATCTTTGCGGTCTAATAAAGTCTGCATGAACCACTCCAGATTCAGCAACATCATTTCTCGCATCCGTTTTTCCAACGGTGTATCATCCGGTAAACCATCCGCTTGTCGGATGGTTTTTTCATAAGCTGTCGTGACATACGCTTCGCCGTCAATCTGTTCTGCAAATTCTTCTCGCAGGAACTGCATCCGGTACGCTGTGCTCTGCGCCCAAGGGAAGCCATCCCGTTCCCGAATATTCGGGTCACGATACCACGGATAGCCGCCGAAGAGTTCATCTGCACATTCTCCAGAAAGTGCAACCGTCACATGTTGTTTGATCGCATCACAGAACAGATACAAGGAACTGTCTACATCCACCATACCCGGCAAATCTCTTGCCTGCATCGCTGGGATCAAGGCTTCTGCCAACTGTGGGGTATCCAATACCGTCCAGTGATGCTGACATTGTAGCGCATCCGCCATACAGCGGATATAATCTGGGTCGCTATTGGGTTGAAAATGACTCTTCTGAAAATATTTCTCATTGTCCCGATAGTCAACGGAAAACGTATGCAGCATTTCCCCACGTTTCCGCAGAATCCCATTTGCAATGGCAGAAAGCAAACTGGAATCTAATCCGCCGGAAAGAAATGTCCCGATTGGCACATCGGATACCAGCTGTCTGGTAACAGCATCTTCTACCAAATATCGCACATGTTCTATGGTCTGCTCCATCGTCTCAGTATGGGGTTTCGCCTGCAATGTCCAGTATGGCATCAAGGCTACCCCCGTTTCCGTTGCGTAGCCACAGTGGGCACGTTTTACTTCTCTCACCGTTTGAAATACACCACAACCGGCTGATCGTCCCGGTCCCAGCAGTAAAATTTGTGCAATGCCATTCTGGTCGATTGTATGTGGGACAGCCGGATGCTGCAAAAGTGCCTTGATTTCCGAGGCGAACACCACACCATCTGGTATTTCCGCATAGAACAGCGGTTTTACGCCGATGCGATCCCTCGCCAGAAAAAGGCGTTGCTGTTGCTGTTCCCAGATAGCAAAGGCAAAAATGCCGTTGAATCGTTCTGTGCAAGCAGCACCCCATTGGATATATGCTTGCAAAACAACTTCTGTATCGCAATGTGTCTCAAACACAACGCCTTCTTTCTGCAGTGCCACACGCAGTTCCTCTGTATTGTACAATTCTCCATTGTAAACCAGTGTATATGTCTCTGTTTCTGTCTGTCGGGTCATAGGCTGTTTTCCACGTGCTACATCAATCACAGCCAACCGTGTATGCGCAAAAGCACAATGCGTATCCAGATACACGCCATCCTGATCCGGTCCACGGTGACGCAATACCAATTGCATTTTTTTCAACGTCGATTGCTGCTGCGCAACTGCTTCATGCCAAGTGACAATTCCTGTGATTCCACACATAATATCAGTCCCTCCCATTTTCACCGCAAAAAAAGAAACCGCTTCTTTCCTGCATACAGTATATGCAAAAAGAAGCGGTTTTGTGTATCTATCTGGGAATGATGTCCTTATGACAAATCAAACCGACCACTTTCTTCGTGAATCTGACTCCAGAAATACCGCAGCAGCCAGCCATCGAAGTCTGTAATTTCTGTTGAAGAACCTGCCATCATAATAGAGGTTCCATCTCCCGGAAAGCCCCCGGGTGGGAAGCCATCGGATGCGCCTTCTTCGCCATAGAAATCTGTTATGCCGAACCCGTGCCCAAGTTCGTGTTGCAACACATGCAGATTTTCACCGGAAAGCAGATTCAGATAGGCATCATCTGACAAACGCTGTCCCCAGTCGCCACCACAGCCACCAATGGATGGGAAGCCTTGCGTTGCCCAAAGATACATATCAAACCGTTCGCCCGGATAAACATAATCGGCATCCGCAAAATGCTCCATTCTGGAATTTTCGTCCGGCGCACTTGGCAACAACGTCGGAATGGTTTCCACGCCATTGGACGTATCCCCGCTGCTATCATAATCACTGATCAGATTATCATAAACCACTTCATCTTCCTGCAAATCCAGCAGGCAGCTGCGATCCAATACCGCCCAACCAACAATTTTTACCGTGATGTGGTCATATGGCCAGTCCTCGTAACCTTTCAGCCAATCTGTCCACGCATTGACACACTCTTCTGCCATTGTCTCAAACTGCTGCCGCTGTTCCAGTGTCACCGTCTTGTAAGACTGCCATCTTACAACATAATGCAGTTCCCCATCTCCTGCAATGATCTGATCAAACAGCGTATTCCAACGAGCAGTAGACTGCTCTGTCAAGACACGATTCTGCCAGATCCAATCGGCTGCATACTGATATGCTTCTGGCATATCTTCCAACGTTATCGTTTCTGTTTCTGTGGTTTCCTCTTTCGGAAAAATAGTATTCTCCGGCAGATTCACCGTTTCCGCTGACAAATCCGTTCGTTCTTGCAGCAGGTAGGCTTGCAGTTCTGCAACATCCTGCGTATCCAGCGTACCATCTCCATTGACATCCGCCAATGCCGGCGCACAAAAATCCGTTCCACTGCCGTTCAAGACCAACTGTTTTGTCAAAGTCAGGTCAATGATATTCACCTGTCCATCCCGATTGACATCTCCAGCTTGCAGCCAAGTAACAGGTTCTAACGTATAAGTGCCAAAGTTTACGCCATCCTTTTCCAAACGAATTTCATTGGCACTGATTTCCGTACAATACAGGATTTGTTCTGTCTCGCCTGACATTGGAGACAAATACATAGTTGTCCCGTTCACCGTCAAATAAGACGTGCCCTCTCCGAGTGCAGATTTGATCATATAATACCCATCGCTCTTATCATCAAAATACCATGTGTTATAGGCAGCAACGCCATCTGCTTCATAGCTGGAAATCGTTACACCGTTCTCTTCCACGCCATTGGCAACCGTCAGATACTGCCCATTTTCGTCTCGCAATTGATAGCCAATCCATGTTTTCAATGATGCTGGTGTCGTTGTTTCCGTAAAATCTGCTGCGACAACATGCGGAATGGAAACCATTCCCATAACTGCTGCGAGCAGTGCTGCTTGTAATTTTTGTCTCATCGTTAACCCCTTTCTGTACCGCTTGCATCCTCTTAACGTTTCCGATACAACAACAATTCAAATGCAATTTCTGTTTCCAATGATTCCAGCGCAGCCAACCGTGCCTGCTCTTTCTGTCCGGTCTTATAGTAATATGGTGTCATAGAGAACAAGTTCTGAATGGTTGTCTGATCTGGCAGCGTAATAACGGTTTCCACGCTGCGCTTTTCCAGAAATGAAAAGCCCTCCAGTTCATACGGTTTCACCACATTCTCGTATGGCGTATCATAGATTGCCTGCTTCAACCCCATCAGATGTCTTGCCGCCGGAATGCCCAGAATCATGATACCCTCTGTTTTCAACACTCTCTGAAACTCTGTCCCAGCGTAGGGCGCAAACAGCGAAACCAATCCATCACAACAATGATCCGACACCGGCAGATGAAACACGCTCCCCACTGCAAAATGTGCCGTTTTCCCGTGTTTGGCTGCCAGATCCACCGCATATTTGGAAATGTCCACACCATACACCTGCACGGTTTTCGCCGTTGCCTGTAACGTCTCCGCCATTGCACTGGTATAATAGCCGTCTCCACAACCAGCATCCAACAGAATGCCTTTCTGTGGCATGGCTTCCGCTACCATATTACAAAGTGCCTGCTGAAATGGCGCATAATAGCCAGCTTGTAGAAAGTCCCGTCTTGCACGCACCATCTGCAAATTATCCCCCGGCTGTTTGGTGTGCTTCTGCTGGACAGGCAGTAAGTTGACATAGCCGCTTTTCGCCATATCAAAACAATGCCCATTCAGGCAGTGCATTCCCCGTTCCTGCTTCTGCATACCAGCCTGACAAATCGGACAACACCATATACTCATATACACGCCTCCACTGCATAGCAGACAGGATCGCCGTGCGGATCGCACAAAATCTCTGTTTCCGGTAAGCTTGCCTGCAATTGTTCTGTGAGAATCTGTGCTGCAATCTGTTCTGTGTGATAATGTCCGCAATCGAACAGGGCAATCCCCAGATTTTTAGCAGCATACCAACGATCATGCTTGACATCTCCAGTTATCATTGCATCACAGCCCATTGCAGCCGCATCCTCCAGCATAGAAGCACAAGAGCCACAACCCACATAAAGTTTCTGAATCGAGCGATCTGCTGGCGTATAGCGAACCACGGTACAGCCCAATGTGTTCCGCAATGTTTCCGCCAATGTCTTTGCTTCCCATGTAACGGTGCTGTAATCTGCCCAGCCAAATCCGATTCCAGTGGCATCTGCTTCCGGTGCTTCCAATTTTCCACAAAGTTGTAATGGCTGCTGCAAAATCGTGTGCAGGCGGTCATTGATGCCGCCATTGGCACGATCCAACGGCGTATGTACACAAATGGCTGCTATATTCTGCGCTGCCAGCTTCCAGAGCGGATGCTGCGAAGACAATTGTTTCAACGGGGAGAAGAGAACTGGATGATGCGCAACCATCAGATCTGCCCCCCATGCAGCCGCTGCTGCCACTGTTTCATTGGAGATATCCAATGTGACATAAATTTTATGCACGGGCATAAAGGAATCGCCTGCCAGCAGACCGGAATTGTCCCATTTTTCCTGTGTCGAAAATGGTGCTACCTGATCAATGGCAGTATACACTGTTTTTACCGTTGTCATACAACCGCATCCTTTCCTGTTTCTCGTAGTTTCTCTTGCAGTTCCACTGCCATCTGTTGATAATATGCGGCTTGTTCCGGCTGACTTTGCTGCATCTGTGCCGCCATCTTCTGGAACTGTGCCTGTTTCCGCTGCAAGTACTGCTGTACCACGTCATCTTCCCAGTCCTGTCTGCCAATTTCCGTCTCCCATGGCAACAGCTGCCGTTTTTGTCCATCGTAGCGCACCTGCATAACCGTATAGAAAAAGTGGCTTTCCTTTACGATTTTCTCCTGCAAAATGGCATAGCCGTTTTCTGCCAGCCACGTCCGCAGCAGTGAAATTTTTGTCATTGGCTGCAAAATCAGGTTGACACCCTGTTTTACCCATGCACACGGCTCCAGAATATGGATCATGGTTTCGCCACCCATACCGGCAATGATGACATCTGTCACACCGGTGCCGTCCACCTGCTGCAAACCATCTGATAATTGCAGTGTCGCCTGTTCCAGCAAATGCTGCTGTTCGAGTGTCCGTCTGGCTGCCTGCAAAGGTCCTTCCCCAATATCAGAGGCGATGACATGCCGACAGACATGGCGTTTGAGCAGGTCTGCTGCTAAGTAGGCATGGTCTGTTCCCACATCGCAGGCAATGCCGCCTGTTGTCACCCACGCAGCACAAGCCTGCAAGCGTTTGGTCAACATCGCATTTCACTTCCTTCCAAAGAAAAAGCGGCCATCCACCCTCGGACGACCGCCTCTGTTTTGCTTCTGTATCATTTATGCTTCTGCTTCTGCACTGGTTGCGATCTGCTTGTTCAGTTCTTCCAGCAGTTCGTCTACCTCAATTCCGTGCACCATGCAAGCCTCTTCTACTGTCTCACCTCTGGAGGCTGGACAACCAAGGCAGTGCATTCCGATTGCCATAAACAAAGGCGCCGTTTCTGGCGCAATATCCAGAATATCTCCAATAATGGTATCTTTTGTAATAGTTACAGCCATTGTTTTCTCCTCCTGCTTTTTTCAGCATACGATTCACAATACTTTAGATTCAAAAAGATGGGATACAAGACAAAGCAAGGCACAGCGATTGCCATGCCATTGCCCTTGTACGTTCGCTTGTGCGATTACTCTGCTTCCTTCATCTTTGCAAAGCACTCGCTGCAATATACAGCACGGTCTTCTCTCGGCTGGAATGGCACTCTTGCTTCTCCGCCACATGCAGCGCAAGTTGCAATGAACATTTCCCGTTCCGGCTTATTTCCAGATGCATTTTTCTTTGCATCACGGCAGCTCTTGCAACGCTTCGGCTCATTTACAAAGCCTTTTTCTGCATAAAATTCCTGTTCGCCTGCAGTGAATACGAACTCCGCTCCGCAATCCTTGCATACTAAAGTCTTATCTTCGTACATAATATGACCTTTCCTTTCTGAATAACGCCTTTCTGTCGCATTATTCCTGCCATTCGCCCACTCGGCAGAACAGCAATTGCAATAAAGAAATTTTTGGATCGAGAACGGACTTCCACCGACACCCTTGTAAAACAATGCTCTATGATTAAGCTACCGACCCCCAATAAGGGCAGCACAAACCGACATGGCGTCGGATTTGCCACTATTCTATTATAACGAAAAGGGGCTTGCTTGTCAATATGTTTTCAAAAAAAACAGAAAGTAAACAGCAAAACCGTGATTTTTTCTAATTTTTCAGAATAAAATTCGGTAAAAGTCACAAAAAATCCGAACAACTTTTGTGCTCGGATTTTTCGCCTTATCCTATCCATTACTTGCGGTCCAGAATTTCAAAAATCGCCATAATATCATCCGGATCAGCCGGTTTTTTTTCCACCGGAGCTGCGCCTCTGGTTGCTGCCTGTGGCTGTACCCGTGGCTGTGGCTGCGGTTGTACTGGTGCGGCTGCCGGCTGTTCTGCCGGTGCGGCTTCTTCTACAACCGACTCTTCTACCGGTGTTTCCTCTTCGGTTTCTTCTTCAAATCCAGCGGCAATGACAGTAATGGTCATTTCGTCCTGCATATCTTCCTTGAATGCAGTGCCGAAGATAAATTCCACATTGTCTGCTGCCTTGTCAGTAATCATCTTTGTTGCATTATCCACATCAGAAGAGAGGATATCTTCGCTCATGCTGATATTGATCAACAAACGTCTTGCGCCAGCGATTGAAGTTTCCAGCAACGGGCTGGCAATGACTGCATTGGCAGCTTCCTTTGCCTTATCCTTACCAGAACCGTGACCGATTGCCAGATGGGCATAACCTGCACCCTTCATGATGGTAGAAACGTCTGCGAAGTCCAGATTGATATAGCCTTCTTCTACAATCAGGTCGGAAATACTCTTGACACCCGTTTTCAGAATATCATCTGCCAATGCGAAAGATTCCCGCATGGTCAACGGCTTATCCAGTCCTTCCAGCAGCTTTTCGTTCGGGATGACAATCAGGGAATCGACGTACTTTTTCAATTCCATGATGCCCTTTTCAGCCTGTGCCATCTTCTGTTCCCGTTCAAATGCAAACGGCTTGGTGACAACAGCAACCGTAAGAATGCCTGCTTCCTGTGCCAGTTTTGCCACAACTGGTGCAGCACCGGTACCAGTTCCGCCGCCCATACCAGCTGT
>CAYNPC010000023.1:0-16211 GCA_964399025.1 uncultured Ruminococcus sp.
GTGCCGCCCAGTACTTATCTGCCGGCACTTTCACCTCTCCCATGGAGTCATGTTCAATACGATATTCCATAGTTCCTCTCCTAATTTTGTTTCTGCTTTCAGATGAAAGCAATTGTAAGGGTCATGCGATCTGAATCACTGCGAGCGTCCCTGCTTCAACCCGTGTCACAAGCTCTGTTTCACGAAGGACGTTGATTCTTTCACACTGTTTGTTATTATATCATATCTTGCACCGTTGTTCAAGCAATTTGCTGAAAATTATTTTTTTCTGTAAGTACAGGATGAAAAAGAATACAAAAAGAAAGTATCAGCACGTCTTTGATAAATTTTTCACAAGTCCGCAATTGCGTTTTTTTCGGTCAGATCATCATTTCATAGACATAATCATCCATCACGAAGCCCTCTCCGATGTCTGTTACCTGCTCCCGCACACGCTGCATGCCCAGATGTTCATAGACAGCGATTGCCTGTTGATTCTGTTTGTTGACGGTCAGCCAGATCCGATTGCTCCGCCGCTGCAATGCTTTTTCCCGTATGAACTGGAAGACCTGAGAGGTATGCCCTTTTCCTCTGTGCTCTGCCTGTAAGTACAGCTTAGAAAGAAACATGCTGCCATCCTGCTGTTTACAGATGCTGAAGTAGCCGATCGTCTCCATGTCCAGTATGACAAGGAAATATTGATACCCTGTCTCGATTTGCTCTGTGATTGCTGCATAAGACTGAAATTTTTCTAACATGTAGTTGATTTGTTCTTCCGATAAAATGCTGGAGAAGCATTCGTGCCAGATGGCATCCGCCATGGTTGCCACCTGTTCTATTTGTTCATCTTTTTTTACCGAACGTATGATAATCACGCATAAACCCACCTTTCTTGAATTGATGTCTGTAAAAAACACCCAAAATGCGATTTGGATTCCGCTCTCATTATATCACATTGTTACAAAAAAAGCAAGCGGAATCCACGATAGAATCCCGCTTGTAAAATAATATAACTTTTTAAATAGTTTTACTTCATATTTTAAGTGAAATCCACCATTTTTGTCGTGGAAATCGTGCCACCGCCGATGACATCTTCGCCCTGATACAGCACAACTGCCTGTCCGGGGGTGACTGCTCTCTGTGGTTCTCGGAACTGTACCAAAACCGTACCGTCTTCTCTTGGTGTTACGACGGCTTCCGCTTCCTTGGCGTGATAGCGTGTTTTCACCATTGCAAGAATCGGTTTTTCTGGTGCGCCATCATAGGCAATCCAGTTGAAATCCCGTGCCACCAGAGAATCGGAATACAGACCCTCTTTCCCAGACAGCGTAATCGTATTGTCTTTCACGCATTTCTGACAGACATACAGCGGATGGGCAGCTGAAATGCCCAGTCCACGTCGCTGCCCGATGGTATAGCCAATCATGCCGTGATGTTCTCCCAATCGGTTCCCATCCGGATCAATGAAATCGCCATGCGGATACTGTTTCCCTGTATATTGCTGAATGAAAGCAGCATAATCGCCGTCCGGTACAAAACAGATATCCTGACTATCCTGTTTTTCTGCATTCAGTAAGCCACAATCTGCCGCCAGTTGCCGCACTTCTGCCTTGGTTTCAAATTCACCAAGTGGGAACAGCGTATGCGCCAGCTGTTCCTGCGTCATAGAGTACAGCACATAGCTCTGATCTTTCGCAGCGTTTTTGGACTTTTGCAGCCGCCATCTGCCAGTTTCTTCGCAATAAGAAACCCTTGCATAATGTCCCGTAGCGATGGCATCACAACCCAGCAACGCTGCACGTTCATAGAGCTGTGAGAATTTCATATAGCGATTGCAGTCAATACATGGATTCGGTGTCTCGCCTCTCTCGTAAGCATCTACAAACCGATCAATGACTTCTCGTTCGAAATCAGCCGTGAAGTTCATGACGTAATACTTCATGCCCAGCCGATATGCCACACTTCTGGCATCTTCCGCATCGGAAAGTGTGCAACAGGTGTTGGTGCGTGTGGTTTCTACCGGAAGATGATACAGCTTCATGGTCACGCCAATACAATCATATCCACTCTGACACAGAATCGCAGCAGCAGCGGAACTATCCACGCCACCGCTCATCGCAACCAGTACTTTCTTATCCATTGTTTCCCAACCTCAGCATTTCGTCAATGCAAACTTTCGCATCCCGCAAAATCTGTTCTGACAGCGTGATTTCCTCGCCGTCTGTCCGCTGCAAGCAGTGCAGCACATCTGCCAGTGTGGTCACCTTCATATTGTGGCAAACACAATCTTTCGAGAGCGGATAGAACATCTTATCCGGACACTCCATGCCCAGATGCTGCACGATGCTGTTTTCTGTACCAATGATAAATTCCCGATTGCTGCTCTTTTTCGCATATGCCATAATGCCAGTTGTACTGCCGACATAATCTGCCTGTGATGTGACTGCCGGCAAGCATTCCGGGTGCACTAACAGTTCTGCATTCGGGTGCGCTGCTCTTGCGACTGCAACATCTTTCGGTGTAATCCGGACATGGGTCGGACAGCCACCGTGTACCAGCTGAAACTCCTTTTCCGGAATCTGTTTTGAAACATAATCACCCAGATTGCAATCCGGCAAAAACAGGATTTTACGAGACGGAATTTTACGGATAATATCCACAGCAGAGGAAGAAGTCACGCAGACATCACACAACGTCTTTAGTTCTGCTGTTGTGTTGATGTAGGCAACGACACAATGTTCCGGACAGGCCTCCTTGAGTTGCTGCAACATTTCCACGTCAATCTGTTCTGCCATCGGGCAACCAGCTTCCGATTTTGGCAGATAAACGTGCTTTTCCGGTGAGAGAATCTTCACAGTCTCTGCCATAAACCGTACTCCACACATCATGACATGGTTACAATCTGTTTTTGCTGCTTTCTGTGCCAGTCCAAAAGAATCCCCGACGTAATCCGCAACTTCCAGAATGTCATGTGTCTGATAGCAGTGTGCCAGAATACACATATCCTTTTCTTTTTTTAACTTCAGAATCGCTTCCTGCATTTCTTTTGTTGTCATTTTTCCAATTCCTTTCCGTGCAGCAGCGGCTGCAATACAGTGTGACATATTCCGTGCATCACACACGGTCTTGATATCAATTTTTAGTATAACACAGTTGTGCTACTTTGTCAATCGTCTGTATCCCGCACAAACGCCCCCACCGATCGGGTGAGGGAGCCGTTTCTGCTGTTGGGGATTGGGATGGAATTGCATCGAAAAATAGGGTTGCCGTTACAAATCGTTTTGTCTGACTTGTGTTTATGCGGAATGATACGCTTGTCAGATGGTTCTGTCTTCGTCTGTTGTTCTTTTTCCCGTATCCTGCGCCGGACAGAGAGCGGCAGAACAGATGCCAATGCCACTGCGGTTTCATCCGGTCGTCTCCAGACCAGCACATCCCGTTGAATCACAACAATTACCATAATCAGGATAGCAATCAGAATCAACGCAAGTACGAGAAAGAAGGGAAAACGCTTTCGTTGTTTCATTTTCTCACGCCCTTTATCAATTGGAAATTCAAATCAGAAACAAAACGATGTATTAATCGTATTGTATCATATAAAAATCTTTTTGTCAATAGAATACAGAGAAATTTGGGAAATTTCTGAATTTTTCCTAAAATCAGTAGTTCCATTCACGCTGATGCCATTGCGCTGGGCTTACTTGACTTTTTCCGTTTGGATATGATACAATATGGATAGGATACAACAGAAAAAACGGAAGGGACAGCAAGACTATGGATACTTTATATATAGTAATACCGTGCTACAATGAAGAAGAGGTGCTCCCAGAAACGGCAAAACAGCTTCTGCAAAAAACAGAATCTCTCATACAGGAAAAGAAAATCTGTCCGGACAGTCGCATCCTCTTTGTCAATGATGGTTCTACCGACCGCACTTGGCAGATGATCTCTGCACTACATACAGAAAACCCACGATTTCAAGGCGTTTCCCTCTCCCGCAACCGTGGCCATCAGAATGCATTACTCGCTGGGCTGATGACAGCAAAGGCACGCTGTGACATTGCCATTTCTATGGATGCGGACTTGCAGGACGATATTGATGTGATAGAAGAAATGATTGCAAAATACCATGCCGGCAACGAGATTGTCTATGGTGTCCGCAATGACCGACATACAGATACCGTTTTCAAACGTGGGACGGCAGGTGCTTATTACAAAATCATGCGCTTTCTCGGTGCAGATATCATCCCCAATCATGCAGATTGTCGCCTGATGAGCAAACGAGCACTGGAAGGACTGGAACAATTTCAGGAAGTCAATCTGTTTCTGCGTGGTGTCGTTCCGATGATTGGCTATCAGAGCGACGTCGTATATTATACCCGCAAAGAACGCTTTGCCGGCACTTCCAAATATCCATTGAAAAAAATGATGGCATTCGCATGGGAAGGCATCACTTCCCTTTCGGTTCGTCCCATCAAGCTGATTACCGCACTGGGTGGCATTGTCTTTCTGGTCAGCTTGATTATGCTGGTTTATTCCATCGTGCGACACTGTATGGGCGCAACTACAGTTGGCTGGACCTCTCTGGTTGTCTCTATCTGGGCAATCGGTGGCCTGCAACTATTGGCAATCGGCATCATCGGCGAATACATCGGGAAAGTCTATCTGGAGACAAAAGCCCGTCCGAAATACATCATCGAAACCTATCTGGGAGATGAAATGCCACCTGCATCTGCCCCCGAAAAAAAAGACCCGTGAAATCCACAGAAAAAGAATTTGACAAATGACAGACAGTACGCTATAATAAAGAATGCGTACTGTTTCGTTTTTCAAAAGGAGGGATTTCAACGAATGTCTGATTTATCACAGCTGCCTATGCTGCGCATTCTGACGACTTATCGCAAGCCAATCTGGAACGCCTTTACCCGTGCCATCCGTACTTACCAGCTGATTCAACCGAATGATTGCATTGCGGTCTGTATCTCCGGCGGCAAAGATTCTATGTTACTGGCAAAGTGTATGCAACAATTTCAGAAATATGGGGAGATTCCGTTTTCCTTGCAGTTTCTCGCCATGGATCCTGGTTACTGCCCCGAAAATCGGGCAAGACTGGAACAGAATGCAGCCCTGCTGCAAATCCCAGTCACCATCTTCCAGACCAATGTGTTTGAAGTTGTCCGCAACCATGCGAAAAAAAATCCTTGCTTTCTCTGTTCTAAAATCAGACGAGGGCAACTCTATGAAAAAGCCCATGCACTTGGTTGCAATAAAATTGCGCTGGGACACCATTTCGATGACGTGATCGAAACCATTCTGATGGGGATGCTCTATGGCGGACAATTGCAAACCATGCTGCCAAAATTGAAAAGTGCAAATTTTCCGGACATGCAACTAATCCGACCGCTCTATTTTGTACGTGAAGCGGTCATTCAGTCATGGGTACAGGAAAATCAACTGCAATTTTTGCAGTGTGCTTGTGAGGCAACACAACACATGCACTTTGTTTCCAAACGACAAGAAATCAAACAGCTGATTCAACAACTGAAACAACAGAATCCGGATGTGGAACATCACATCTTCCGCAGCGTCGACAATGTGGATATTCACCGTCTGCTTTCCTATCACGACGGCGATACCTACTATCATTCCTGGGAAATCTGACAGCAGATGCACAGGATTGCGCTGACAGCAATGAAAAAGAACACGTGATTGACAGAACCGAAAAAATGTGTTTCAGACCAGTGCCATCCGGCACAGGGTCACAAGATTTATGTTTAGGAGAGGGATTATGGCAGAAGTAACTATCATGGAATTGAAGAGAGCGGCATTGTGTCGATACTTTCACCATTTAAATGCACCGCAGCAAGAGGCGGTCTTCCATGTAAACGGTCCTGTTCTGGTTTTGGCAGGCGCAGGCAGTGGGAAAACCACGGCGATGATCAGTCGGATTGTACAGATGATTCATTTCGGGGATGGATGGATGCAAGCCAATGCAACCATTGCAGCGGAGGATGTTTCTTACCTGCAAGATTATATTGCAGACAAGGCAGCCCCCGATTTGAATCGTCTTTGCCGGATCCTTGCCGTGCAACCCATTCAACCGTGGCATATTCTTGCCATTACATTTACCAACAAGGCAGCCAATGAACTGCGTACCCGTCTGGTGGATGCAGTCGGAGAAGAATCTGCTTCCATGGTACACGCTTCCACGTTCCATTCTGCTTGCACCAGAATTTTACGCAGAAGCATCTCGAAACTGGGCTATGTCTCTAACTTTACGATTTATGATACAGATGACAGCCAGCGTTTGATGAAATCCTGTATCGCAGAAGCAGATGTTTCAGAAAAGCAGTTCCCACCCCGTGCCGTGCTGACAGAAATCAGTCTGGCAAAAGACCGTATGTGCTCTCCGGAGCAGTTCAGTGCAGAAGCCGGCTCGGATTATCGGAAAATTGTAATCAGCAGACTGTACAAAACCTATCAGAGCCGGTTACAATCTGCCAACGCACTGGATTTCGATGACCTGATTTATAAGACAGTAGAGCTGCTGGAAAATGATCCGGAAGAGCTGCAATATTATCAGAATCGCTTCCGCTATGTCATGGTAGATGAGTATCAGGACACCAACCACGCCCAGTTCCGTCTGGTGCAGCTGCTCTCACAAAATCATCAGAATCTTTGTGTTGTCGGCGACGATGACCAGAGTATCTATCGTTTCCGTGGAGCTACCATTGAGAATATTCTCAGCTTTGAACAGCAATTCCCGAATGCAGTTGTCATCCGGCTGGAACAAAATTATCGTTCCACAAAGACAATCCTGCAAGCTGCCAACTCTGTCATTGCGCACAATCTTTCCAGAAAAGAAAAACAGCTCTGGACAGAACTGGAGACAGGTGAAAAAATCGTATGGTACAAAGCGATAGATGAAACGGACGAATCGCATTTCGTGGTTGACACCATTGAAAAAGGCGTGGCTGCCGGCGGTTCTTATCAGGATTATGCCATCCTGTATCGCATGAATGCCCAGTCCAACAATATTGAACGGGCACTGGCAAAAGCAAAGCTGCCTTACCGTATCTATGGTGGCACGAGATTCTATGACCGGAAAGAAATCAAAGATATTCTGGCTTACATGACCATTCTCTACAATCCGTATGACATGGTGCGCTTCAAGCGAATTGTCAACGAACCAAAACGTGGCATTGGCGACGCTACCATGGAAATGTTGGAGAATATGACACGGGATCTGCATCTTTCCCCCATCGAAGTCATGCGAGACGCAGATTCCTATCCGGTACTTTCTAAGAAAGTCGTTCACCTGAAAAAATTTGCTGCCATGATT
This sequence comes from uncultured Ruminococcus sp., assembly GCA_964399025.1. GTDB lineage: Bacteria > Bacillota > Clostridia > Oscillospirales > Ruminococcaceae > Ruminococcus_C. The sequence goes on from CAYNPC010000023.1 coordinate 7,322, forward strand.
GATGAACTGACGGCATCTGTGAAAACCATGCCACTGGATCAGTTCTTTGATGTTCTGCTGATACGCACAGGTTACGCAGAATATCTGAAAAACATGGGCGAAGAGGGCAAGACACGTCTGGAAAATGTGCAGGAACTCAAGTCCAATATTCTGAAGTATCTGGAAACTTCCGAATTGCCATCCTTGGAGAACTTCTTGGAAGAAGTCTCCCTCTATGCAGATGCAGAACAGACAGAGAATACACCGGAGAGCATTTCTCTGATGACCGTCCATTCTGCAAAGGGGTTGGAATTTCAGAATGTATTCCTGATTGGTATGGAAGAAAATATCTTCCCGAACGCAAGAAGCATCAATTCCCTGCATCCGGAAGATCTGGAAGAAGAACGCCGTCTGGCATATGTTGCCATTACTCGTGCCAAGCAGCGGCTTTATATCAGCACAACCGACAGACGAATGCTGTTCGGTATGACGACTTCCAATCCTCGCTCCCGCTTTTTCAATGAAATTGACAACACATTGATTGAACAGGTGCAGAACAGCCATAAAAGCCAATTTGAACCGAATCGTTCCTCCAGAAAAGTGGAGATGATTCAGTCTATCTCCCTGCAACAGCAGCTGGCAAACCGCCGCAACAACAGCGCACAGGGTAAGCCGAAAACAGCTTCTGTAAATTATCAGGTGGGAACACGAGTACAGCATAAAATTTTCGGAACGGGCACAATTCTGTCTGTCACCAATATGGCAAACGATTTCATGCTGGAAATTGGCTTTGATCAGGTCGGAACCAAAAAAGTAATGGCAAACTTTGCAAGCAACAAGATGCAAATCATTTCTTGACGGGTACAAATCCCCCGTTGTCGTCATCCTTATTTTAAAACAGAGAAGAGGCATTTTTAATCATGAAATATGGGTATACTATTTTCGATGCACACGCACACGTATTCCCGCAAAAAATCGCAGAACGGGCAACCAGCAGCATTTCTACTTTTTACGACGACATGCCGATGCAGCATACGGGCAGTATGGAACAACTGCTGCAAAGTGGTGCGAACGCCGATATTGATGGCTTTCTGGTCTGCTCCACTGCAACCAATGTGGCACAAGTGCAGTCCATCAATCGTTTCTTGCTGGAAACCTGCAAGGATTATGTCAACTGCATTCCATTTGCTGCCATGCATCCATTTTCTCCAACTTGTGAAGCAGATCTGGAATTCATTCTCCAGAACGGCTTCCGTGGTGTCAAACTCCATCCGGATTTTCAGACATTCAACATTGATGATCCAGCAGTTGACCCACTCTATGACATGCTGCAATCGTGCCAGCTGCCTATCCTGATGCACATGGGCGATCCAAAAAAGACATATTCCCATCCGCAACGACTGGCTGCTGTCTTGAAACGGTTTCCTCGTCTGCGTGTCATCGCTGCTCATCTGGGCGGATATGAACGCTGGGATGCTGCGCTGGAATGCCTGAAAGCAGACGAACGGCTGCGATTTGACACCAGCAGTTGCTCACCATTTCTGCCGAAGGAAAAAATGCGTACCATTATCCGGACATTGGGCAGTGAAAACTGCTTCTTTGGCGTAGATTTCCCGATGTGGGATCACACGGAAGAACTGGAACGATTCTTTGCACTTTCTCTGACCGACACCGAAAACAGACGAATTTTATCAGAAAATCTGATTGCATGGATTCATCAGACGAATTGACAGATAGATGATGACGTATATTTTGCAAAAATAATCTTAAGTTTATAAAATCAATATCATATATCTATAAAAATATGATATCCTTTTAGAAGATGCAGGGCGCAATGTGCCTTGTGATACAAGAAACGTGCGAATCCATAAGAAAATAAAGGATGTGTTGATTTATGAGAAAAACAAAGATTGTTTGTACCATTGGCCCAGCGACAGATGACGACGATGTGATGCGGCGCATCATGCAATCCGGCATGAATGTAGCTCGTTTCAATTTCTCTCACGGCGATTACGAAACGCACGAGAAGCGTTATGAACAGGTCGTTCGTCTGCGAGAAGAACTCGGTCTGCCAGTTGCGACACTGATGGACACCAGAGGTCCGGAAATCCGGCTCGGAAAATTTGTGGACGACAAGCCGGTTACCATTCACAATGGTGATACGTATATTCTGACAACAGAGGATGTCCCATGTACCGCAGAGCGTGGCAGCATTTCATTCAAGAATCTGCCGCAGGATGTCAAGCCGGGCACGCACATCCTGATCAACGATGGTGTCATCGAAATGGTGGTGACCCGTGTCAACTCGACTGATATCACATGTCAGGTCATTCACGGCGGTGTTCTCTCCAACAACAAGGGCATCAATGTACCGGGGGTCAAACTGTCTATGCCATACCTGAGCGAAAAAGACCGCAACGATCTGGAGTTTGGTGCAAAGATGGGCTTTGACTTTATCGCTGCCAGCTTCGTCAGCACATCAGCAGATATTGATTATCTTCGTAAGTACACCCACAGCCTTGGCTGGTTCCATGTACGGATTATCGCAAAAATCGAGAATCTGGAAGGGGTCAATAACATTGATGAGATTCTGGAATCCGCTGATGGCATCATGGTTGCCCGTGGTGACTTAGGCGTTGAAATTCCGTTTGAACAGATTCCGGCTGTCCAGAAGAAGCTGATCCGGAAGGGATATCAGGCTGGCAAACAGGTAATCACCGCAACTCAGATGCTGGAATCCATGATTTCCAATTCCAGACCAACTCGTGCAGAAATCACGGACGTTGCCAATGCGATTTATGATGGAACCAGTGCCATCATGCTTTCTGGCGAAACAGCAGCCGGTGCTTATCCTGTTGAAGTTGTCAGAACGATGGATCTGATTGCCAAGACAACGGAAGATAACATTGATTATAAGCACAGACATGCAACCTATCAGTACAGCAAAGACATCTCCAACGCCATTGCACATGCAACGGTTACCACAGCGCATGATCTGGATGCGAAGGCGATCTTGACCGTTACCATGAGTGGTGTCACGGCAAGAGAGATTTCCAAGTATCGTCCGCAATGTCCAATTATCAGTTGCACCATCAGTGAGCAGGTCTGGAGACAGATGAACCTGAGTTGGGGCGTTTACCCATTGATGATTGGCGAAAAGCAGAATACAGATGAGTTGTTTGAAGCGGCTGTTGATGCTGCGCTGGAAAGTCATCTGGTCGACAAGGATGATATTGTTGTCATTACTGCCGGTGTACCAGTTGGTGTTTCTCATACAACCAATATGATGAAGGTAGAGCGTGTCGACAAGACACTTTGATGTTCCTTTCTATCCATGAATCACAAAACACCCTATCGGATGCAGCCACATGGCTCGTCCGGTAGGGTGTTTTTTCTTTTATTTCATTTTCGATTTAGTCGCCGAAAGAAATGCCCAGACTCCGTGCAGTCAGCACAAGCTGATGATCCTGTGTGACAAATTTCGTCTTGCCTGCAATCTCTTCCAGTGGATTGGCAGTAATCACACCGTCCACTTTCGCAACTGACATGCCATAGTTGGCTTCCTTGATTAACTTCGCTGCGTAAACGCCGAACTGTGTTGCCAGAATCCGGTCATATGCACTCGGGCTGCCGCCACGCAACATATGCCCCGGTACACAAACTCTTGCTTCCAATCCCGTTTTCTGCTGAATCTGCGTTGCGATCCGATTCGTTGCCGTCGTGATACCAGCTTCTGCACGTGCTCTTGCACGTTCTTTTTTCTTCAGCTTTGCTTCTTCTACATCGAAGCAACCCTCTGCCACTGCAACAATCGAGAAGTTCTTGCCGCTCTCGCTGCGCTTCAGGACAGATTTGCAAACCTGCTCAATGTCATACGGAATTTCCGGAATGAGAATGATATCGGCACCGCCTGCAATACCAGCATTCAGCGTCAACCAACCTGCTTTATTGCCCATAATCTCACACAACAAAATTCGTGAATGGCTGTTTGCCGTTGTGTGCAACCGGTCAAGCGCATCTGTCGCAATGTCCACAGCTGTATGAAATCCGAATGTCACATCCGTTCCATAAATATCATTGTCAATCGTCTTCGGCAGACCAATTACATTCAATCCCTCATCTGCCAACAGCTTCGAGGTCTTGTGTGTGCCGTTTCCGCCCAGTGTCAGCAGACAGTCCAGTCTCTGCTTCTGGTACGTTTCCTTCATGTTCTTTACCTTGTCCACATTGTCGTCACCAATGACTTTCATCATCTTGAACGGCTGCCGTTTGGTACCAAGAATGGTGCCACCACGTGTCAGGATGCCAGAGAAATCATCCGGTGACATCTCCTTGCAGATATTATGAATCAACCCATAATATCCATCCGCAATGCCGACAATTTCCACATTCTCGGTACCCAGCAGTTCATAGCACGCCTTTGCTACCCCACGAATGGTCGCATTCAGTCCAGGACAGTCGCCGCCACTGGTCAAAATTCCAATTCTTCGTTTCATAAAACAGACCTCCATTCCAAAATTTGATTGTTGGATTCCATGCAATCATTTCTATTATTATACGGTTTTCCGTATGATTTGTCAACGATATTTTGTGAACACGGATGATATTTTTCAACGTTTCTGTATTTTCTGGTACAATACGCCGACTGCAAATGCGGCTACATCTGCAATCGTAGAAATCAATCGCATTGTCACGACATAAAGCACAATGGATGGTGTGTCCAGAAATGTGCCGCAAATCAACATCATTACGGCTTCCCGAACACCAATGCCGCCGGGAGAACCGGGCGTTATAAATCCAATCATCCAGGAAAATAAATAGGCACCCAGAAATTGTGCAACGTTCTCCGTCGGAATCGAAACCATTCCGAACAGCGGCAATGTATACAGGCAAAGAGAAAATACACTTTGCAGCAGATAAAGCAGAAATGCCAGCAACAACTGTCCGACCGTTTTTTTCTGCAACAGGCGGCGATATTTTGCAAGATACTGTTTTGCCTTTTCCCAGAACTTCCACCGCAACAACAGAAAAAATAAAAGCAGAATCACAACAACTGCACAAAACGCTATCAGAAATGTGCGCCGATAGACGGTCATAATATGGAAAATGCTGCGTCCCATCAAAAGCATAGAAAGCAGAAATGGTGCCAGCAGACTCATGATAATATCCATCACGGTTGCCATTGCCACATCCACATGACTGACGTTTGCTTCTGCTGCCAGACGATTTCGTGCTACATACTGGAATACGTTCCCCGGTATGTACTTCATCAGATTGGCTTTGGTGTAAACGGGCAACGCCTGCTTTCCGGAAATCTTTTTTCCGGAAAAGATGCGCACCAGTCGCAACCATGGAAATGTCATATAACAGAAAATGGCTGTCTGTAGTATCACACTTCCTAACAAAATGCAAATGGCTCTCGGCGTGGCGAATGCCTGATAGTCGACATCCATCGTCACCATCTTCCACACAACGAAAAACAACGCAAGCAGTGTAATCAGTGACCCGATTTTTTTGAAATGTTTCTTCAGAAACTGCATGGTTTCCCTGTTTCCTTTCTCTCAGTTCTTCGGACTATTTTTAATCAGAAAGTGCATTCAGCATCGTGCGGACAATCTGTTCCGTAGAAACATCACCGGACACCCGATCTTCAATCACAACACAAAAAGCAATTGGCAAATCGCTGTCATCATTGAATCCCACCAAAAGTGAGTTCTCCGAAGCACCATCTTTTACTTGTGCGGTTCCGCTCTTGACACCAACGGGATATTCAATTGAACTGTAGCGATCCGACCCATTTTCCCGCATAATTTCCCGAATCTCCTGTGCGGTTTCGGCGGAAAAGACACTGCTGCTGTATTCTGTTTTAGCAGGATCCGTAATCGTGCCAAACAGATTGACTTTATAGTCAATCAAATACGGCATGGTCATTTTCCCTGTGCCATTGGCAATCGCACTTTCCCACATCATCAGCTGACAAGGGCTGACCATCGTTTTGCTCTGCCCCATGCAGCCCCACTGTGTATCGAAATCATTGACATCTGTCAATTCCGTAGAAGCAGTAAAACAGGAAATGCCGTCAATTTCCAGATCTGCTGTATCAGAACCATTGACACTGTAGCCCATCTTTTCAAAACAATTGATCAGACCGGACAGTGGCAAATCCTGTACCAGCTGTGCAAACCACGGATTGCAGCTGTTCTCAAATGCCTCTGTGATATTCTGCCAGCCGTGACCACTTGCCTTATGGCAAACAATCTTGTTGTCATAGTTATTATAATAGTTGCCCTCGCAATCATAACTCTTGTCCGTCACAGAGTCATAGCCAATCGTTTCCAACGCTGCCGCCAGTGTGGAAACCTTCTGCGTAGAACCGGGCACTGTGCCGTAAAATGCTTTACAGAGCAGACTGCCGGACTCTAATTCATCGACGTTCTGATAATCCAGAATGTTGACACTCGGTTTGCTGACACAAATCAGAATTTCTCCGGTCTTATAATTGTAGGCAATCGCCGTGCCGTTTTTGCTGCCAAACGCATCATAAACTGTACGGTTTGCATCGTGATCCAATGTGGTATAAATAGCACTTTTTCCGTTTTCAACCGCACCAAATAATAAGTTGTAATTCTGTAAATCTTCAATGTTTTCAGAAACCAGTGTATTGGTCATCTGTCCACTATCATCCCCGATTACATTTCCGATATCCAGAAAATAATCTGCGCCATATTCCTCCGCACTGGCATCGGGATCAAAAAGCACATCACCATTCCGGTCATAAACAGAACCAATATGGATGTTATTGGAGTGAGAAACATAGAACGTTGCTTGTGTGACAATTCTCGCCACCAGAATGACCATACCAATCAGAAATGCGATAATCAACAGGATGGTCAATCGTTCGCCTCGCTTGATGCTCTTCATATCGGTCTCCCTCCTCTTCTTTGTTGCGGTTGCGGTGTTGGTACAGGCTGATTTTTCTTCTTATCAAATATCTTAAACGACATTGTCTGTTCCGAAACCACATCCGGTTTCCGGAAGACAGGAGACTGTCCTGCTTTCAACATGCCAGACAATAAACCACAGGTAATCATAGAACTACCACCTTGTGAGATAAACGGAATGGTAACACCTGTAAACGGAATCAGATTGCACGAACCAAAAATATTCAGTCCCATCTGTACCACAAAAACAGCTGCGACACCCAATACCATTGTTGTGTGATAATAGCTTCTGGGTTTGTTAATCATTGGCAAAATTAACAGGCTGACAATGAAGAAAATCACCAACAAGGCAACCAGAAAGCCCCATTCTTCGCAAATCGTAGAGAATACGATATCTGTGTCTGCTGCCGCTACTTGAATCAGATCGCCATAACCTGGACCTTTTCCGAACAGACCACCCTCTGCAATTGCCATCAGGGCACGGCATTGCTGATAGCCATCGCCGTACATGTCATTCCAGATATCAACCGAAAGACGATCCTGTACATAACCCGGTGCAAATTTCAAAGCTGCCAGCACAACCAGTGCCCCGATGCCGCAAATCAGAATCAGAGCTTTTTTGGAGAACTTTGCTTTCGGATAACAGATTCGACAGATGACAGCGCAACCATAAGCGGCGGCAAATGTCGGCAAGCTTCCCAAGTCACGACACCACCATTGCAATATGAAAATGGCAACAAAAGAACCGGTCAGGAATAACGCTTCTTTTGAAACGTAGAAAAAGAGAATTTTCTTTTTCTCATGCTGTTCCAAAATAGAAGTCGCACAAAGTAAAACAAAAACGGGCTTCATAAATTCAGACGGCTGGATGCTGATGGATCCAATCTGAATCCACATGCTCCGGCTGCCAGTCAGACAGAGAATTGCCAGCATGAGAACACCCAATACAATATAAAGATATTTCTTGATTGCCATCAGACGCATATGATTGCGTGTCAGTAAAAACATAACCTGACAGCAGACCAATGCAATGATGCAAGTGATGTAATGTTTGCTGGCAAACCCGACTCCTCCAAAACAGGATTGAAAAATCACACTGATATTCAGAATCAGAAGCAATAAAAAATCCATAGTGTATGTCATCTGCTTATAGAAAAAGCGCAGTACAATCATATACACCACATCCAGTCCCAGAACGGCACTGGTCAAAGGAATCAAATCCTGTATGGTTTCATAATTCCCACGGAATAAAACCGCCAACAACATAATCACATGTGTGAAAAAAACCAGCGTGGCAATTTTGCCGTATCGCAATCCATTATGATACATTTGTCCGCCTCCTTTGCTGAATCACAACTGCCTGCGTGCCGAATCGGATTTCATCCATCGGTCGCAGAATCGCTTGTTTGTCGATTTTGACACCATTGACAAATGTGCCCGATTTGGAATCCAGATCAACCACTCTCCAGACCCCGTTGGAAACATACAGCACTGCATGATAACGGGAAATGCTCATGTCCGATAAACGAATATCTGCCGAGCCGTGCCGCCCAACCAGAATTTCATCTGCTTCCAATGGAATCCATGCACCCGTCTGCATGTCCCGCAGCATCATATGACTGCTGACTTTATCCCAACGCAATTGTTCTATGCGCTTTTCCTGCTTTGCAAAAGAAAAAATAACAAACACACAGAGAAACACGACAAAGATAACAATGGCACTGACGATAATGGAAAAAGGTGTAAAATCCCGCAGTGTATCCAGAATTTCCTGATACATAAGTAATTGCCCCCCTATGATGAATTTTGCGGTGATTTCTGCGAAAATCACCAGTAGAAAAGTGCTTTTTTTATTATAATACAAATCCGTACAAAAAGCAAGCCGGAACGGTTCGGATTTTTTCTTTTTGTCCGGACTTGATTTTTTTTGGAAAACATGTTACACTAATACTATTCTAAATAACAGGAGG
>CAYNPC010000024.1:0-16171 GCA_964399025.1 uncultured Ruminococcus sp.
AATTTTCCATATGGTATTGCAATTTCCGGAAATAGCTGTTATAATAATAAAATGTGGTACAGCATCTGTGCTGTATAAAAATCTAAAGAAACGGAAAGAGGAAACAATATGCCTGCAAATATCATTGTCGGTTCCCAGTGGGGCGACGAAGGAAAAGGTAAAATCATTGACATTATGGCATCCCGTGCAGAGGTTGTCGTACGTGCAACGGGTGGCAACAACGCCGGACATACCGTCGTAAATAACGGGGAGGTTTACAAACTGCACCTGATTCCGTCTGGTATCCTGTATCCGGAGACCCTCTGTCTGATCGGAGCTGGTGTCGTATTGGATCCGAAAGACTTTATTTCCGAATTGGATGCACTGGAAGAACGTGGCATCTCCACTGCCAATCTGAAAATTGACCCACGTGCCCACGTCGTTATGCCATGGCATATCGCACTGGACGGTCTGTCAGAACAGTTCCGTGGCAATTCTGATATCGGTACCACCAAGCGTGGCATCGGACCGACTTACATGGATAAGTACGAGCGTTGCGGTCTGCGGATTTACGATCTGGTACATCCGGAAATTTTTGCACAGAAAGCAAAAACAACAGGCGAACTGAAAAACAAGATCATTACCGCTGTTTATGGCGGCGAAGCATTCGATCTGGACGCTGTAATTGCAGAATACATCGAATATGGAAAGCGGCTTGCGCCATATGTTGCAGACGTTTCTGTTCTGACTTATGAAGCAGACAAGGCTGGCAAGACCATTATGTTCGAAGGCGCACAGGCAACCTTGCTGGACATTGATTTCGGTACCTATCCATATGTTACGTCTTCTCACCCGATTTCTGCCGGTGCTTGCATTGGCAGCGGTGTTGGCCCGAAGATGATCACCAATATCATTGGTGTCGCAAAGGCATACACCACAAGAGTCGGAAAGGGACCATTCCCGACAGAACTGGATGACGAAACAGGCGACCTGATCCGGAACAAGGGTGGCGAGTTCGGTACAACAACCGGCAGACCGAGAAGAACCGGTTGGTTCGATGCTGTCATTGTACGGCATTCTGTTCGGACAAACGGTCTGGATGGTCTGGCAATCAACAAGCTGGATACCCTCAGCGGACTGCCGACTCTGAAAATGTGCGTTGGCTACGAAAAGCCGGACGGCACTGTCCTGAAGGATTTCCCACCGGCACTGGAAGAACTGGCAGACTGCAAGCCGGTTTATGAAGAATTTGAAGGCTTTACAGAAGATATTTCTGGCTGCAAGACCTTTGAAGAACTGCCGGAAGCCTGCAAGAAGTACATCGCAAGACTGGAAGAAGTCTGCGGCTGTAAGGTTGTTATGGTCGGCAACGGTCCGGATCGTTCTCAGATTCTGGAACGGTAAGCGACCGCAGCACAAAAAAACAACAGGATACAAAAAAGCACCCATCAATGGGTGCTTTTTTCGTTTTCTGATGAGATAAGAACTGTAGAATCCAGTTCTTCTGTCTCGTGATTGCTGTTTTGTAGCGTGATGTCAATCGTTTCAGAGAAGGTAGTGTCTGTTTCTTTCTTTTCTGCGTTTGTGTCGTGATGCCAACGGTGCTTGACCGTATCAACGGTATCCGTCACCGTAGTGAAAACAGTGTCCCGCATTTTTCCAAGCCATTCATTGGCTCGCTGTTCCATGGGTGTTTTTTCTGGCACTTGTAGCGGACTGGGTGGAATTTCGCCTTCCGGCAACGTCTTTTCCCGCAGGATGACATAAATCAGCGACATAATCGGAATCCCCAGCAAAATGCCCAGAATGCCGAACAGGTTGCCGCCGACTACGATGGCAAACAACGTCCAGATGGCAGGCAGCCCCACAGAACCGCCGATAATACGAGGGCCAATCAGATTGCCGTCAATCTGCTGTAACACGATGACAAAGACAATGAACCAAACGGCTTGTTTCGGTTCTACCAGAAGCAGAATCAATGCACTCGGAATCGCACCAATGAAAGGACCAACCACCGGAATGATGTTGGTCAGACCGATGATGACACTGATGAGGATGGGATACTGGAAGCGGAAAATAGACATGCCGATAAAGCAGAGAAGCCATATGATAAAAGAATCCAGCAGTTTTCCGCCGATAAAGTTGGAAAAGATTTCAAACGTGAGTTTGCCGTAATGCGTCACTCGTTGGTATCTGGATTCTGAAAATACCTTTTTCAGAATGCGTTTTGCCTGTGATTTCAGGCGGTTTTTTCCCAATAGCATATAAATCGAGAAAATCAGACCGATAAAACAGTCGACAATCACGCCCACCAGACTGGTGGCAAAAATACCGATTTTCCCCATCAGGTTCGGCACATAGCTGGAGATATTGACAGAGAAATCCGTCAGCCAAGATTTGATTTGTGCAAAATCCAGACCGACTTGCTCCATCAGTTCATATAGATCCTGTCCATTGTGGCTGATGCCCTGCAAGAATTTCTGGAAGTTGATGAAATAGAGGGTGAACTGGTCGGCAAAATCCACCACGCTCTGTGATACCTGCGGCACAACAATGCCGATAATGGTGCCCAGCAGGGTAAACAGGGCGAGATAGGAGAGGATAATTGCCACGATCGAACAGGGGAATCGTTTTCCCTTTGTGATGCGTTGTAGAAACATTTCCAGACGGCGTGCAGGCGTGTGCATCACCAGCATAATGACAATGCCGATGATGACAGGGCGCAGGGCACTGATTAACATGCCAATCCAGCTGGTGACCAATTCTAATTTAATCAATAGGAATGCGATCAGAATCAGCACAACACCACTGAAAATAATGGTGCTGGCAAAGGACTTGTTGATATTGTTATGCTTTTTTGGCATCAGAAGAAACACTCCTTTCTGCTTCAGCCTACAATCTTCTTTGCAACGTCTACCGTATCTTTTGCATCTTTTGCGTAAAAATCCGCATGGATCTGTTTTGCGTAATCCGGTGTCAACACGGCACCGCCAACGACAGTCTGACAGGACGGGTATTGGTCATTCAGCAACCGGATGGTTTCTTCCATAGAGCCAAGCGTTGTGGTCATCAGCGCAGACAGCCCTACTAATTTTACCTGATGTGCAATCGCCGCATCTACGACGGTCTGACAAGGCACATCCTTCCCCAGATCAATGACCGTATAGCCGTAGTTTTCCAGCAGGACTTTGACAATGTTCTTGCCGATGTCGTGGATATCGCCTTTGACGGTCGCAAGCACGATTTTTCCCTTGCTGATTGGGTTTTGGTTGCGCTTCTGCATGGTCTCTTTGATGACAGCAAAGGCAGCCTGTGCCGCATCTGCTGTTAAAATCAGCTGCGGTAAGAAGACCTTTCCCTGTTCAAACAGCGTGCCGGTTTCGTCCAATACCGGAATCAACATGTTGTTGACAATTTCCATCGGCGGCATGGTTTCCAGCAGGTTGGCAGTAATCGCACCGCATTCTTTTTTCAACCCGTGTTCCATCGCATAAGCAAGCGTCATATTTTTGTTTGCCGTTGCGGTCGGCGCAGGGGCAGCGGCGGTCTGTCCATTGTAGCTGGCGATATATTGCATACAGCTGCGGTCAATGCCTTTCAGAACCTTATACGACCGAACTGCTTCTGTCATAGAGGCGATATTCGGGTTCATAATCGGCAAATCCAGCCCGTTTTCCATTGCCAGTGTGAGGAATGTCCGGTTGACGGCTTCTCGGTTTGGCAATCCAAAGGAAATGTTGGAGACACCCAACACGGTTCGCAGTCCCAGTTCCTCTTTGACACGGCGTACCGCTGCCAGTGTTTCCGCTGCGCCGTCCTGTTCCGCAGAAACGGTCAACGTCAGGCAGTCGATGTAGACATCCTGTTTTGGAATCCCGATGGCAGTAGCACGGTCTAAAATGCGCTGGGCAATTTTGAAACGGTCTTCGGCTTTTTTCGGAATGCCGTTTTCGTCCAGTGTCAGTCCAACGACGGCTGCACCATATTTCTTGACGAGCGGCAGAATGGCTTGCAGAGAAGCCTCTTCGCCGTTGACAGAATTGACAATCGGTTTGCCGTTGTAGACACGCAGGGCAGCTTCCAGCACTTCCGGAATGGTGGAATCCAGCTGGAGTGGCGTGTCGCCGATGCTTTGCAGGGCTTTGACGGTACGGATCATCATATCCTTTTCGTCAATTTCCGGCAAACCGACATTGACATCCAGCAAATCCGCACCAGCATCTGTCTGCTGTACAGCCTGCTCCAGAATATAATCAATATCATTTGCTTTGAGGGCAGCTTGAAACCGCTTTTTACCAGTCGGATTGATGCGTTCGCCGATGATTCTCGGTTCGGTAATCGGAATCGTGACAGACGGGGAGCAGACAGCCGGTGGAATTTCCGGCATCTGCCGTTCCACGACTGGCAATTTGTCCAGCATGTCATAAGCAGCTTTCAGATGTTCCGGTGTTGTGCCGCAACAGCCGCCAAAGACAGAAACGCCCAGTTCTGCGAAGTTTGCCAGCGCATGGGCGAAATCGTCCGGCAATACGGAGAATGCACCCGTTACAGGGTCAGGCAGCCCTGCATTTGGCTTGACGATAACCGGCAGCGTTGTCCAGCGACAGAGTTCTTCTACGACGGGCAGCAGCTCCTGCGGACCCAATGAGCAGTTGACACCGATGGCATCTGCGCCCAGTCCCTCCAGTGTCAGTGCCATAGCGGAAACGGTACAGCCGGTGAAGGTTCTGCCGTTTTGTTCAAAGGTCATAGTGACAAAAACCGGCTTATCGCTGTGCTCTTTCGCTGCCAGCAGGGCAGCTTTTGTTTCGTAGAGGTCGGTCATGGTTTCGATGACAATCAAGTCAGCATCTTGTCCGGCTTCGATTTCCTCCCGAAAAATATCATAGGCAGTTTCAAAAGAGAGCGTGCCGAGTGGTTCGAGCAGCTGTCCGATTGGGCCGATATCCAGTGCGACAAGCGCATCCGTGCCGGCAGTCGCTGCCTTTGCACAGGCAATGCCGCCAGCAATCAGCTCCTGAACGGAATAGCCGGTTTTCTTCATTTTCAGGCGGTTTGCGCCGAATGTGTTGGTATAAACCACATTGGCACCTGCCGCTAAAAAGGCTTTGTGAATGTTGGTAATGATTTCTGGATGGAGCATGTTATAGGTTTCCGGAATTTCTCCGGTCTGCATGCCGCTTTTTTGCAGCATGGTTCCCATGCCGCCATCCAGATAAAGACGAGAATGGTTTTTAAAGATCTGATTCTGTTCCACCGCAGTGGGCTCCTTTCTTTCGATACAGACAAATCTCCCGCATATGGCAGATGGTGCAGCCACGCCGCCGTTCGGGCAGCGGATGCTTTGCACAGCCAAAAATAGCGGTGACAGATTTTCGAGGGGTCATCAGGTGGGTTTCTGTGACAGTAATTCCCAGTTGTCGGGCAGCATTCAGACGAGATAACAGAGCAGGTTGGGCAGAAATCGGAAAATCGCCGTAACCGGCACTGAACCGCCACGTAAAAAAGCAATCCGGCATTGTTTCTTGAATCTTTTGTTCTGCTTTGTCACAGATTTGTTCAATGGCAACATTCGCCATAGCATCCAGCAGCAGCGCATTTGTCATATCCCGTTTCTGGATACGGTCAATGAGCTGGTCAACCTGAATGCCCAGCGTGGCAGCCAGTAGTACGGCACGGTCGCAGCCCTCCAGATGGTTGCGGATGGCGTTGCCTTCCAATAGCATGGTGTCCATATAAAGAACCGATTCCGTGCGTACCAGTGGCAGGATGCAATACGTATAGCGAGGGGTTGCAAAATGCAGCAGCTTTTTCTCACAAATCTGCATCCGTTCGTTCAGAAACGCATCTGTCGCTGTTTCTGTCATGCCAAGATAGCGAAATACTTCGCTATGGTCAAGCGGCGACAGTGCGACGGACGGGCTCATCGCTGGGTTGCACGCAGTACGCCGGAAATAGCGTCACTGATTTTCCGTGCAACATAAGGATTGTTCATCGTGTAAAGATGAATGCCGTCCACACCAGCAGCCAGCAGCTCAATAATCTGTGCGATGGCGTAAGCAATCCCAGCATCCTGCAATGCCGCCGGATTGTCTTCGTAGCGTTGAATGATACGAGTAAACTTGCGAGGCAAGCTGGCACCACACATGGAAACCATACGTGTAATCTGCTTGCTGTTGGTTACCGGCATGATACCGGCTTCAATCGGGACAGTGATGCCTGCTTTTCTGGCTTCTGCCTGAAAGTGGAAGAAAGCATCGTTGTCAAAGAACAGCTGGGTAATCAGATGGGTGACGCCAGCATCTATTTTCTTTTTCAGGTTGTCAATATCGGCTTCCAGCGAAGAGGCTTCCGTGTGACATTCCGGATAGCAAGCGCCGGCAATGTCGAAATGTGGCTTTTTGCTGTGGATATAGGAGACAAGATCGCTGGCATGTGCAAAATCATTTGCCGGTTCCAGATCCGGTACCCGATCGCCACGCAGTGCGAGAATGTTTTCAATGCCGTTTTCCTCAAACGTGTCCAACAGATTGTCAATCTGTTCCCGTGTGTGGTGAATACACGGCAGATGGGACATGGAAGTAATCCCATAGGTTTCCTGTAACCGCTTGGCGATGGCAACTGTATTTTCCCCGTTGCCGCTGCCGCCAGCACCGAGTGTCACGCTGATGAAATCCGGCTTCAGACCCTGCAATTCTTCCAGTGTCTGATAAACGGTTTCAACGGGTGTTGTCTTTTTCGGAGGAAATACTTCAAAGGAAAAAACAGTTTTTTCCTGAAACAGAGAGGCTATTTTCATGTGGATTGGTTCCTTTCTATTTTTAATTTGGAGATTCTGCATCAATCCGCCAGTCTACTGCCGGAATGCCGTTGGCAGTCAGAAAAGCATTTGTCTTGGAAAAATGACGACAGCCAAAAAAGCCATTGTAAGCAGAAAGCGGACTGGGGTGTGCTGCGGTCAGCACAAGATGACGAGGATTGGTAATCAGCTGTTTCTTCGTCTTGGCATTTGCGCCCCATAACAGAAATACAACAGGCGTTTCCCGTTGGTTCAGCAGGGAAATGACAGCATCTGTCAGCTGTTCCCAGCCCTGTCCACGGTGAGAATTGGCGATGCCAGCCCGTACCGTGAGGACGGTATTCAGGAGCAGGACACCATTTTTTGCCCACTGTGTGAGTTCGCCGTGTTTGCCCAGATTGTTAATGCCGACATCCTCCCGGATTTCTTTGAAGATATTGACCAGCGAAGGCGGCGGCGCAACGCCTTTCCGGACGGAAAAACTCAGACCATGCGCTTGATTTGGGCCATGATAGGGGTCTTGTCCGAGAATGACGACTTTGACGGCTTCATATGGCGTATATTTGAAGGCGTTGAAGATGTCATACATATCAGGGTAAATGGTATGGGAGCGGTATTCCTGCAACAAAAACCGCCGCAGCTGTTGATAACTGTCCGATTGTAGCGCATCGTGCAGCAAAATATCCCAGTCGTTTTCAAAATGTACCATACAGAAGAGCACCATCCTTTCTATGTGCAGAGATTGCAGAAAAACTGCAATTGACACTTATTATATCATACTCTTTCCCATAATTCAATAGGATTGCTTTTTTTCTCTGTCAAACTGCCGAAAATGGGATTATGGAATCAGCAAAATTGTACAACTTTTGCATTCCCTATTGACTAATTGAAAAAGTTGTAATATAATGATAGGTAATTGTCGATGCCACAATGTCAGCGTGGTCGACACAAAGTGGATGCAGCTGCCAGAAGCTGGTGCATCCAAATTTACCGTAGGAGGGCGAAACGTGAAAAAAGTAAAAAAACCGGTTTTCTTCCTTGTGCTTGCTGTGATTGCAATTTTTGCTGTCACAACGTTGTTTGGTGTACATACCCAGTACGGCGATATTATTAAGACCTATGTGCATGGTGTGGATGATATCCGACTTGGTATTGACATTCAGGGCGGCGTTGACGTAACGTTTGAACCAGCAGGTGGCGTGGATGCGACAGACGATCAGATGGATGCCGCATTGGAGAAAATCAAAACAAGAATGGTGACTCTGGGCATCAACGATAGTGATACCTACGTTGATTACAAGAGTGATCGTATTATTGTCCGCTTCCCGTGGCAGGCTGGCGAGACGGATTTCGATCCGGAAGAGGCCGTAAAGGAACTTGGTGAAACCGCAGAGCTGACATTCCGATATGGAACGGAAACCACCACAGATGACGACGGCAATACCATTCCGGCAGGCGAAATCGTACTGACGGGTGATGATGTAGAAAGTGCCGGCACGGGTGCAACACAGGACGACACCACAGGAGATTATACCTGGATGGTCACACTCGAACTGAATGACAGCGGTACAGAGAAGTTCTATGAAGCAACTTCTGCTCTGTACGAAGACAACGGACAGATTTCAATCTGGATGGATAACACCATGATTTCTGCACCGTCTGTCAATGCCGTTATTTCCGATGGCAGTGCAACGATTACAGGTAACTTTACTTATGAGACTGCAAAAGAACTGGCAGACAAGATCAACTCTGGTGCACTGCCATTCTCGCTGGAGACGACCAGCTTCAAGACCATTTCTCCAACGATGGGTGAGGGCGCATTGACCGCAATGATCATTGCTGGTCTGATTGCAGTTGCCTTTATTGTCATTTACATGATTGTTCTCTATCGTCTGATGGGCGTGGTTGCTTCGATCTGTCTGTTCGGACAGATTGCAGGTATGCTGGCAGCCGTTTCCGGTTGGTTCGGCTTCATGGACAGCAATACGCTGACGATTCCGGGTATTGCCGGTATCATTCTTTCCATTGGTATGGGCGTAGATGCCAATATCATCACAGGAGAGCGTGTGAGAGAAGAACTCAGAAGAGGTAAGCCGCTGGAAAGTGCATTGCAGTCTGGTTACAGCCGTGCATTCAGTGCCATCTTCGACGGAAACCTGACCGGTATCATCGTTGCGATTATCCTGATGGGTGCATTTGGTACGCCGGACAGCTGGTGTGCAAAGCTGCTCAATCCGCTGTTCCAGTTCTTTGGTGCAACGACAGAAGGCGTTATTTACTCCTTCGGTTACACACTGATGACCGGTTTGATTATGAACTTCATCATGGGTGTATTTGCTGCCAAACTGATGACACTGTCTCTGTCGAAGTTCAAATGCTTCCAGAACAAGAAACTCTATGGAGGTGGATTAAATGGCTGAGAAAGAGAAACAGTATAAACAGTATACAGTGGATGCAAAGATACGCAACTTCTGTGGAAAATCGAAGCTGTTTTTCCTGCTGACACTGATTCTGGTGGTAATTTCAATCGCTTCTACCTTTACAGGCGTAGACATTGCGCTGGAATTTAAAGGCGGCACCATCATCACCTATAGCTACGAAGGCGATGTGGAAGTGGACAAGAGCGCAATTTCGCAGGAACTGACCGATCTGGTTGGCTCTAAAGTAAACGTACAGGATGGGGAGAGTCTGGACAGCGGCAGCAAGACGCTGACCCTTTCTTTCACCTCTACAGAAGGTCTGACCGTAGACCGGCAGGCAGAAGTAACCGATGCGATTCAGGCACGTTATCCGGACGGCAATGTAGAATTGCTGGACTCCAACGATGTCAACGCCAGCTCCGGTAAGGACTTCTTCAAGAAGTGTATCGTTGCAGCGATTTTCGCAGCAGTTGTCTTGATTCTGTACATTGCACTCCGCTTTAAGCAGATCAGTGGTTGGTCTGCCGGTGTGTGTGCGATTATCGGTCTGTTGGCAACCTTGATTGTCACATACGGCTCTGTTGTCTTGCTGGGCTTTGAAATTGACTCCAACTTCATGGCAGTCATCCTGACCCTGTTGGGGTATGCTGTCAACGATACCATCGTTATTTATGACAGAATCCGTGAGAATCAGATTAAGATGCCGGGTATGTACATTGAAGATCTGGTCAACACCAGCTGCTCACAGTCCCTGCGTCGTTCGATCCGGACTTCCATCACAACGGTATTCGCAATGGTAGCCATCATTGTGGTTGCAGCCATTATGGGACTGGATTCCATCATTCGTTTCGCATTGCCGATGGCAATTGGTATCATCGTTGGTACGTATCATTCCATCTGCTTTGTGCCGAGCCTTTGGGTATGGTGGCAGAAGAAGCGTGGCATTGACACTTTGAAAGTCATCAAGAAGAAAAAGAAAGTGACAGAATAATCTGCGCTGAAAAAAAGAAAAAGCAAACAGGAGACAGGAAAGAAAAATACTGTCTCCTGTTTTTTTGTGTTGGAAAACTACTTGCAAATCAGTTAAAAATATGATACAATATGAAACAGAAAGGAGGCAGTCTCAAATGCTGAAAGCAGGGGTTTCTACCGCTTGTCTTTATCCACAACCTGTGGAAGAAGCACTTTACGATCTGGTGCTGGGCGGTGTCACGACAGTGGAATTGTTTATCAATACACACTCAGAACTGAAACGGCGGTTTGTAGCAAATATGGCGGAGATTCTGCAACGATTTGATGCATCCTGCTGTTCGTTGCATCCGTACACCTGCGAACTGGAACCGATGATGCTATTCTCTCCCTATGAGCGGCGCACGGCAGATTATCTGGAATATTGCCGGTATTACTTCACCGCTATGCAACAGCTGGGCGCAAAGATTTTCGTCCTGCATGGCAACAAACAGATTGCAGCCGTCAATCAGGATTTCTATTTTGAACGATTCGGGAAACTGGTTGCGCTGGGGAAATCCTACGACGTGATTGTCGCACAGGAAAACGTTGCTCGCTGTACCAGCCGTTCTCTCGCTTTTTTACAGCAGATGAAGCAGGAAATGGGGAACGATGCGAAATTTGTGCTGGATATCAAGCAGGCAGTGCGTGCGCAGGAAGATCCGTTCGAGATGCTGCGCACCTTGGGCAGCCACGTTGTCCATGTGCATATCAGCGATCATGGCGAGTATGGGGACTGTCTCCAGATCGGATCCGGTCGGTTTGCGGTGAAATCATTTTTGCAGACACTGGCAGCGGTCAGCCCAGACTGTACCGTGATGCTGGAGCTGTACCGGAGCGGTTTTCAGACATTGCAGGATTTGCTGCATAATTATCATATCTTGCAACATATGATACAGAGTTGCAATGAATAGGAGGAATCAGAAATGCAATGCCCATTTTGTGGAACAAGAGATACCCGTGTGCTGGATTCCCGTCCAGCAGAAAGTCGGATTCGGAGACGGAGAGAGTGTGCTGTGTGTGGGAGACGATTCACCACGTATGAAGCCGTGGAACGCCCACTGTTGATGGTAAAAAAACGAGATGGCAGTTTTGAACCGTTTGACCGGCAGAAATTGATCAAGGGTATTTTTAATGCGATTAAAAAACGCCCTGTCAGTGTGGAACAGGTTTCTGCGATTGCGGAGGGCATTGAACAGAAGTGCGCCAATACAATGTCAAACAGTGTCACTTCTATTGCCATTGGCAATTGGGTGATGGAACGGTTGAAGACAATTGATGCGGTTGCCTATATCCGCTTTGCCTCTGTTTATCAGGATTTTACAGATGTGAAGAGCTTTATTGCGGCAATCAGCGAGTTAGACGATGCAGGAAATAATCAAAAAGGAGCGAAATAAACATGGCAAGTCAAAATTTATTCGAAACAGAGGATCACACACTGGAATTTGACACACAGGATACAAAGGATGCAAAAGTGTGGTCGATTCTGGCATATGTCTGGATTTTATTTTTCTTACCGCTGGTTTGCACACCGCAGTCCAGATTTGGAAAATTTCACGCCAATCAAGGGCTGGTTCTGTTTCTGACGGAACTGGTGCTGACCGTTGTCATGCGGGTTTTGAGTGCGCTGCTGGGCTGGATTCCGGTGATTGGCACGTTGATCAACCTCTTGGATTTGCTGGTTGGAATTGCAGTAATCGTTTGGGCGGTGTATGGCATTGTGCAGGCAGCACAGGGTAAAGCAAAGACCCTGCCGCTGATTGGCAAGCTCACACTGATCAAATAATTCAGATAATAGGGAACAACTGCTGTGGCTGTGTGGATGCGTATTGCACAGCAGCGAGCAGCAGACCGTCTTCAGAGAGCAACAGTGCCGCACAGGTTGTGTCGGAAAGCGAATAGGTGTATTCGATGCCGGTTTCGCCGGCAAAGGCGGAGAATGGCAGCTGTTGTGCTGTTTGCAGTGCAACATAGGTTTGGTAGATGGTGCTGTCATCTTGTGTCGGAATCTGAACAGGACAGGTGCGGACGGCGGCAGTTTCAATCGGCGTACACTGGTGTTCCGTCAGAAATTGGCGGCGTGCCGATTCGTCAGGCAGTTTGTAGAATGCAAACAACGGTTCGGATGCGGTCTGTTTCTGGAATGCGCCGTGCAATCGCAGAAACACGCCACTACCAAGCAGGACGGCAGCGCAGAGGGGGAGCAGGATTCGTTTTCGATGCAAAGAGAACACCTCCCAGATGTAAGAAGAATCGGTCAGAGTGGCGGCTTGTTACTCTACTATATGACCGTTCTGGAAAAAAAGAACGCAGGAGGATGTTATGCGACTGGATAAATGGCTTTCAGATGCCACACAGTATACACGTAGTCAGTTGAAACAGCTGATCCGCAGCGGACAGGTCACAGTGAATCAGGTGGTTGTCAAACGACCGGAAACCGCTGTGACGGAAACCGATTGCATCTGTTTGCAGGGCAACCCAGTTGCAGTTGCAGCCGCCTGCTATTGTCTTTTGCTCTACAAACCGGCTGGCTGTGTCAGTGCGGTGACAGATGCAACGGCGCAGACCGTTATGGCATATATTCCACCGGACTTGCAGCGAAAGGGCTTGTTTCCGGTGGGGCGGCTCGACAAGGACACAACGGGCATGTTGTTGTTGACGAACGATGGCGCATTTTCTCATGCCCTGTTGGCACCGAAACGGCACATTCCAAAGTATTACTGGATGCAGCTGGCACGACCGTATGAGGCGAAGTATGAAACAGCACTGCAAGCCGGTCTGGTGCTGGCGGATGGTACGCACTGTCAGCCAGCGGAGATTTTGCCCGTGCAGGAAACAGAACGGGAAGCGATTATTTGTCTGTCTGAGGGAAAATATCATCAGGTGCGCCGGATGCTGGCAGCCGTCGGGAATCATGTAGAACAGCTGAAACGGATTGCGATGGGGCAGCTCTGCCTGCCGGATTCCATGCAAGCCGGTGACTGCGTGTTGCTGACGGCGGAACAGCTTGCACAGCTGCAACAGCCGGCAAGTCCGGATTTTCTGCGGATGTTAGCGAAAAGTACTAAATAATGGGAATTAGTTTACGAAAAATTTTAAATCTCATTTTACCATCTGCACCCACGCTTTTATACAAAAAAATAAAAATTCAGCATGGAAAACCCCCTTTTTTTTGACGAAATGACATACGAGTAAAAAAAGTTCGTCATAATTGATAAATGTACAGGCTGAATTTTGGGCATATCACGACTTGAAAAATGTTTCAAACTCTGCTATGATAGTAATAGAGCTGAGATCGGGTGATATTTTAGCTGTCTACAGAAAATGCAGGCTCGTTCCTGTATCGCTGTCAACCACCAAAAAAAATATTGTGATAGGAGGATTCCATCAATGGCAAGTTTATCATTGAGACACATCTATAAGAAATATCCGGGCAATGTTGTTGCCGTAAAGGATGTCAACATCGAGATCCAAGACAAGGAGTTTATCGTTCTGGTCGGCCCGTCCGGCTGCGGTAAATCCACAACCCTGCGTATGATCGCAGGTCTGGAAGAAATTTCCGAGGGCGAACTGTATATCGGTGACCGTCTGGTAAACGATATTGCGCCGAAGGACAGAGACATCGCAATGGTGTTCCAGAACTACGCACTGTATCCGCACATGACCGTTTACGATAACATGGCGTTCGGTCTGAAGCTGAGAAAAGTACCGAAGGACGAAATCGACAGAAAGGTAAAGGAAGCTGCAAAGATCCTGGACCTGACACACCTCCTCGACCGGAAGCCGAAGGCAATGTCCGGTGGTCAGAGACAGCGTGTTGCAATGGGTCGTGCCATCGTCCGGAACCCGCAGGTCTTCCTGCTGGACGAACCGCTTTCCAATTTGGACGCAAAACTGCGTGCACAGATGAGAACGGAAATCTCCAAGCTGCATAAGAAGCTGGGTACCACATTCATCTACGTTACCCATGACCAGACAGAGGCTATGACACTGGGCGATCGGATCGTTGTTATGAAGGATGGTATCATCCAGCAGATCGACACCCCGCAGCATCTGTACGAAAATCCGGGCAACAAGTTCGTTGCAGGCTTCTTGGGCTCTCCGCAGATGAACTTCATCGACGGCGTTCTGAGAAAGGCAAACGGTGCTTACTATGTTGAGTTCGCTGGCAAGGGCAGTCTGGCAATCCCGGCTGCAAAGCAGAACAACAAGCTGGCAAGCTATGTTGACAAGGAAGTCATCCTCGGCATCCGTCCGGAAGATATCCACGATGACGAAATGTTCCTGTCCACTGCAAACACCGGTATCATCAACTGCGATGTAGAAATCACAGAAATGATGGGTGCTGAAAACTTCCTGTACCTGAACTGCGCTGGTATTCCGATTACAGCAAGAGTTGACCCACGGTCTACCGCAAAGCCGCAGGATAACATCAAGGTGGCACTGAATCCGAACAGAATGCACCTGTTTGACAAGGAAACAGAGGAGACCATCATCAACTGATGTGTGTCTGAAAAGAGCAAGAAAATTTGCGTGAACCGCATGAGAAAAGCGACACTGTCTATCATACGACAGTGCCGCTTTTTGTTTGCATTTTTGTTTGTAGGAAAAAGCGTGTCAAAAGGGGAGATTAAGTGATTTCATACAGTTTTCACACAGATACTTTGTATAAAGTGGATGAATTTTTGATAAATGCGAGTATTTTTTTCAAACCGATTGCAATTAACCATGAAACATGTTATAATAAAACCGTGTATTTGTGCCCTTAACTGAAGGCGGAATGGAAGCCAGGCACTCATACGCAAACAGCTGTGTCATAAATTCACAGAAAGGGGTGAAACCGCTTAGACACAGGGCGGAAAATTATGTACGAAACCCGACTACGGTCACGCGTGAAACGTGTGATCAGCACAGTGCTCGCAGTTACGATGTTAGTTGTGAGCCTGCCGTTCACGGAGCTATCGACATCAGCCTTTGGCTGGTTCGGCTTTGGTAGCGGCATGAGTTTTGGTGGTAACTGGGGACGACCCGGTCAGACTACCACAGCCGACGTTATGACAAACGTCAAGGTAGAATTCCAAGATACGAAGTATCAATCCGTGTCAACCGTGGAGTCAGGAGAATTGTTCTACCTGTACCTTTCACTGGCTGGCAACAACGTCAATCAATCGAATACGAGCACAACGTATACGATTGAAATTACGGACAACAATTTACTTTTGCCGAACTTTGCAGGCTCCGGTCTGAGAGACGGCGCAAAGTACAATGGTTTTACCATGCACGTTGAAACGGATAGCAGCGGTAACATTACACGCCGTTATCTGACGTACGACATTGCAAATGGTCAGACAAAGGCAGTCTGGCTGCAAGCAAAATTCGCAAACGGAACGACACCGGACGGCGATCAGGCAACGGTCACCCTGACAGCAAGTGGTTCAGGGCAGTCGAAATCCTCCAGCGTGACCGCTACGTCCAAGATGGAATGGGATGACAGCAAGACAGCGAACATGTCTACGATTTCCATTGCACAGATTAACAGCGGCACAGACATCACATACACCTTGAAAGCGTATCCGAATTACACATCGGACAAGCAGGGTGAATGGTGGGTTGATGAAGTTGAAATGACAGATACCGTTACTCTGCCGGACGGACTGACATTTGACGGTACACCGACGATTAGCAACATCAGCGATTATATCACACTGCCGAGTGACGTAGAAGTCACAAAGGTAGAAGGCTCGGCTTCCTCCGTGACAGTGACATGGATTAAGAAGAGCACAAACACCGGAGCGGAGATGGCACCATGTACAGTCACCGCTACATTGAACGTAGACAAGCTGGTAGTAGGATCATTTGAATCCGGCAAGATTCAGAACAAGTTGTCCGTTCGGGTAAACGGTGTCAATGACGAGGAGAGCACATGGGTGAAGCTGACAGACCGCAATGCGGATGTAAGCATTTC
>CAYNPC010000025.1:0-16066 GCA_964399025.1 uncultured Ruminococcus sp.
AATAAGGTCAACAAACAGGGTATTCCATTTTCCCCTCAAAGACAAATGTAGCAGGTCCAATCATCGTCACACGTTCATCTTCATGATAGATAATGCGCAAATCACCGCCACGCAGATGCACCAGAATTTCCTGCTCCCGTGGGCAATAGCCATTCAGAACAGAGGCAACAACCGAAGCACAAGCCCCCGTTCCGCAGGCAAATGTCTCACCACTGCCCCGCTCCCAGACACGCATCTGCAAAGTGTGATCATCTATCACACGGATAAATTCCGTATTGACCCGATTCGGGAACAATGGATGATGCTCAAAAGCAGGACCAATCTTCTCCAGATCCAGAGAATCAATCTCCGGCAGGAATACGATGGCATGTGGGTTGCCCATAGAAACGCATGTCATATCATAGGAAACACCGTCTACTGTTACCGGTCTTGCAATGAACCGATCGCCCTCTGCATCTACCGGAATATCAACCGGCTTCAGGATGGCTTTGCCCATATCGACCTTGACGGCATCCACCAGATTGGTTTCTTCATTGACATAGAGTGTCAGATACTTGATACCGGAGTTTGTCTCCAGAGACACTTCTGTTTTGGTTGTCATGCCGTGGTCATAGACGTATTTTCCGACACAACGGGTTGCATTTCCACACATCATGGCTTCAGAACCATCCGCATTGAAAATCCGCATCCGGAAATCTGCTACTTCTGATGGCATAATCAGAACCAATCCATCCGATCCTACACCAAACCGGACATTGCTTACAAAAATGGACAACTTTTCCGGATCCGTTACCGTTTCCTGAAAACAGTTGACATAGATGTAATCGTTGCCGATACCGTGCATTTTTGAAAAAGTCAGCATTCGTATTTTCCTCCTTACTACGACTCTTTTCTTATTATACAAAAAAACAGCGCATAAATCAAGTTGTAATCTGAATTTTTTTCTTACAGAACCGAAAAAAGGCACCGTTTTTGATTGACAATTTTGCAAAAAAATGTTATACTGAAATAGATGAAAAAATATGCACCAAAAATTCTGAATAGGAGGTTGATAGAATGGCTCGCAGAACACAGTTTCATCGTTCTACCGCCACGCAGTCAAAAGCATTCTGGGCAGTTGTCTTCGTGCTATCCTGCTTTGTTTTTTCTATCATTGCGATGTTCTTTTCCTTTTTTGGGTGGTTCGGACTGGCAGTGATTCTGACTGCTGCCGTATGGATTTGGACATGCCGAAAGCATCCGGCTTCTTCTGCTGCGGATGCGCTATCTGGAAATGTATGCAGTTATTGTGGTGCGCAACTGCCAAACAGTGGAGTTTGTCCGTATTGCGGAGGGAGAAGTCATGATGAATCATAATACATTCCGATGGATTGCATTTGCAATCTCTTGTCTGCTTGCGTTAATCATAGTCATCGCAGGGTCTGTCACGGGGTTTCTTTGTTTTCTGGTGTCTGCTTTTCTTCTTTTCCCACTTAATACCTTGTTGGAAAAGCTGGATACCACCATTGATCCAGAATACAGAAAGCGTGCAACAATCGCAACAACCGCAATTTTTTTCGTATGTGGGATACTGTCATTTACGACAATCGGATATTCTCATGATGGAACTGATACAAAAGAACAGGGTGAGACAACGACAACAGCTATTACGACTGTTACAACTGTTACTACAACAGAAACAGAAATAGATACAACTACGACAGAAGCAACAACAAAACTGACTACAGAAAAAATCACAGAAGCACCACAAACAGAGGTGCAAACAGACATGATGACAACAGAAGCAGAAGAAGTGGTGGCACAATCAGCCGGTGTTTCGTTGATACTGAATACAGAAACCAATTGTGTTCATGTCCGTTCAAACTGTAGCGCAGCAGAAAGCATTCTGCCGGAAAATTACCGTGAAATCACAATTCCAGAAGACGAATTGTCAGATTACGCTGGCGTGTACTGGGCTTGTGGGAAGTGCGCAAAAAAATACAGCGAAGAATTGCCGAAATTTTAAAAAAGTTGCCTCTGACACAACAGGCATCAGAGGCAACAAAAAGTATCAATTAGAAACGCATTTGACCCGTAATCCAGCTTTTTTGCTTTGCATCACGAATCACATCTTCCGGTAAATGCTCTCCTATGAGAAAAGGAGACTGCGGATTATGTCGTTTCTGATTGCGCAGCACGGCTGCACGGTTGGCATTTGCGTAGCAATACCGGCACAAATGTGCGCATGTATCATATGCGCCGATGTCATTGGACAAATAACAAGCACATTCTTTTCTGGCTGACTGTATCCGTGGAGGCTGCAATGGCATGTGTAACGCTGTTTCATACGTCTCTATCGTCATACAGCCACGGCAGTCTACACCGTAAGGCTGTAAGTCCTCCCCTTCTGCACATGCCTTGACTGTCATACCGTATTGTCGCCCAATACGAGCAAATGTCTTACCAATGACAATGCGTTCATACTGGGTAACAGCACGACAGCCGGGGAAATTGCGTTTCACCTTTTCATACAGGTCAATAAAACTGATGACGCATGTCTTGGTATAGCCAGAAAGTTGCGCTGCCATCTGTGCAAAATCCTGTAGGTGTCGTTCCAGCGGATACGCTTCATTGATGAAAATCGGATCGTACCGCCAACCAATCGCATCTACACCGACAATAGAGGAGAGTTGCTGGAACATTTCCATCACCTGCTCCTTTGGCGGAACATTCGGCTCAATCTCTTTTCCGTATGGTGTAATGGTAACAAACCAGTATTGCCCATACGACTGGAGCAGGTGCATATGAGACAACATCGGAGACGGATTTTTTGTGCAGAATGCAATCAGGTCAACAACATCCGGTGTCAACCGATATCTCGTAACGGCGTGCGGATTATAGGGGTTGCGTACCAGCACATATCCTGCTTTCAAACGATTACAGAACCATTCACTGTAAAATGCAGGGATATCTGTACGCATTCCGGTCTGAATTACCATGGGAATCTTCTCCCCCTCACTGCATCGGCTCTATAATCTGTACACTGCTTGGCTTTCTCGGCTTCGTATGCGGTGGTTCTCCGTCCAGATAGCCCAGAATTACAAAACAGATGGCAGAATAGTTGTCCGGTATGTTCCATGCACGGAGCAGTGCTTGTCCAGCATCGCTGACAAATGTCTCTGCCCCACGGGAAATGATACAAGAAGCAATTCCCAATTCCGTTGCCTGCAAAATCATATTTTCTGCGCAACAGAAAGCATCTGCTTCCCGATACAGAAAGCGATTTTCTCCAAAGATTGCAATGACACTTGGTGCACCATAAAATCCATTCTGAATGGTTGGGTCATCAATGTTGCTGGGTTGTTCTCTGGAAACATAAGAACCAACCAGTTTGGAACGATCGAACTTCGCCAGATTCATTTTCCCAATCTGCGTTGTCAATGCCAGATCCCGAACGCCTACCAGCATCCGTCGTTGTCCCCCACCAGCACTGGGGGCAAAGTTCCCTGCTTCCAGAATGGTTTCCATATCTGCCCGACTGATTTGTTGATCAGTGTACTTCCGAATAGAATGACGTGCTTTGATTAAATCCATTAACATACAGTTACCTCCTTCCAGCACTGTGGGTCAGGTGCATAGTGATTTCCGGTGTATCCATAGGCAACTGCCGGACATCCTCTGCAATATCCTCTTAATTCACAGTACTTGCACTTTTCAAATTGATCAAATTGACAATACGCCTCCAGTGCATCACTCTGAAACAGAGAGAGAAGCGATTGCGTTGTAACATTTCCGATTTTGCTTTCCATCCGTCGACAAGCATAAACATCCCCGTTCGGCAGAATGGTCATATGACCAATTCCACAATGACAGCCATCATAAATCCAATCCGGATTATGATCCGCCGGAATGGTAAACAATCCCTTTTCATAGAGAAACAGCGTCCACAGATGGTCTTTCATCTGAAACGTTGTCTGACAACCATTTGCTTTCAGCTTCTGAAATTGCTGATAACATTGTTCCAGAAATGCCTTATATGCAAGTGGCTCAATATGATAGGAAGATGATTTTTCTTGGCTGGTCGGACAGTATCGCCCAAAGGCAAAAACATCTACTTGTTTTTCTGCGACACAGTCAATCAATGCTGGAAAGTCTGATAGATTGGCACTGGAAACAGTCGACATAATCGCACAATACATCCCTGCTCGTTTGATGCAATCTATTTTCTCTAATGTGATCGCAAACGAACCGGGCTTCCGAAAAGCATCATGTGTTTTTTCCATGCCATCCAAAGAAAGTTGATATTTTCGACAGCCATAGGCAGCCAGTCTTTCACAGACCGCATCGGTCAGATGGAATGGATTGCCCAGAATGCCAAACGGAATCTGGTGGTGATGCAACAACTCTGCCAGCTTCCAAAAATCACGATGCAACAGCGGATCTCCACCTGTGATATAGAAATAAGGTGTGCGGTTCAAGCTTTCACACATATCAATGGCACTCTGCACGACTTGTTCCATCTGAGAAAATGGCATTTCTGTCAGTGCTTTTTCCGTATTCTCTGCAAAAAGATAGCAATGTTTACACCGTTGATCACAGCAATCTGTGATATGCCATTGAAAAGCAAAATAGGGTTTCATTCGTCGATCCTCCATGTATGATGCGGGGGTGTCCCATTCTGAAATCAAAACACAAAATCCGCCTGAGTGGCTTTGCAATCAGACGGATCTCGTTAGAAAATGGATGATTACTGCTTGTCCGGATCAGCTGCACCACAGGCAGAACCACAGGCAGATGCAGGTGCTTTCTTCGGATCAGCTGCACCGCAAGCAGAAGCTGGCGTTTCATTTGGATCGGCTGCTCCACAAGATGAGCCGGTCACTGCAAAAGCGACTACATTTTTCAAAGATTCACGCATGGGAAAAACCTCCTTTTATTTTGGGAACCCTGTTCCCTATGAATCTATTCTATCACATCTGCAAACAATTGAAAAGTACGCACTTTTTTATAGGTTAGTTACTTGAAAGTAACTATTGCGATATTCTGGGAAAATTCGACCCAGTCCGAAATGTAAATATATTATGAATATCAGAAAGGATGATTTTTATGACAAAAAGAGAAGAATTACCGGCTTGTCCGGTTGCCACAACAGTGCAATTGATTGGTAGTAAGTGGAAACTTTTGATTATCCGGAACCTGCTCAGTCGCCCGTGGCGTTTTAATGAATTGCAAAAATCGCTCAGTGGTATCAGCCAGAAAGTCCTGACGGACAGTTTACGAGCTTTGGAATCCGATGGCATTATTATCCGTACTGTCTATGCAGAAGTGCCACCAAGAGTCGAATATGCGTTATCGCCACTTGGAGAATCCATGCGCCCCATTTTAGATGCGATGTCCGCATGGGGTGAGCACTATAAAGCCAATATCACGGCGCAGAATCGCACTTAAATATAGTATTCCGGCTCGTTCCACTCCCGAACAGGATGGCAACTATCCCGTACAATCAATGTCCCCTCCATCTCTACACGGGATACAATTCGATGCCCACCATGGATTCTATCCAGCAAAAAAATCAGCGCAAACCGAACCATTTCCTCCTTTGGTAGAGAAACCGTTGTCAACATCGGTGTCGTATACTGCGATTCGGCAATATTATCGCTGGAAATAATAGACGGCATATAATAATGACTGTGCCGCTTCCGTAAGCAGTGCAACATGCCAATTGCCAGAATATCATTGGCGCAGTAAATGCCCGTTGGCGGATTATCCAGTTTCAGAAAATATTCCATTGCTTTATAGCCATGCGCTTCGCTGGAAGTGGTGTCAAATACATAATCAATGTCAGAATCCAAATGGTGGTGTACCAATGCCTGTTGATACCCCAGAAACCGCACTTCATTATGGCAATCGCCAACATACGCAATTTTGGTGTGTCCCAATTTGACCAGATAGGAAATGGCAGTCATTGCGATCTTTTTTCCATCGCACAGCACCTCATCTACTTCATAATTGGTAGAGTTTCGGTTGATGGAAACAATGTTTTTCTCGTGCTGTTTCAACAGCTTCAGCACTTTCTGACAGCATTTCCCAATGACAATCAATCCATCTGCTGAGTGCTCCTGACGGTGATACATGTTGTCAACGGTCTGCTCCATATTTTCAGACATGCAATATTTTTCATTGGAGAAGTCTGCACGCTGCCAGACGTTTGCAACAATGCAGTTTCGTTTTCGAATTTCGATTTCTACCAAACGGAGCATCTCATCAAAAAACGGATCGCTTTCGTCGGATACCACTCTCGTCAACAGGACATTGATGTAATAGACTTCTTTTTTTGGTGTATTGCCAGATTTCAAGTTGCGAGCAGATTCATTCGGAACATAGTTGATTTCTCTTGCTGCTTGTAGAATGCGTTCTCGCATTTTTTCTGAAGAACATTTGTGATTGGGATTACGTAGCACCCTTGCTACAGTCGACATGGATGCACCTGTCATTGCTGCAATTTTTTTAATGGACATTGTGTTTCATCCTTTCACATATAAAGTCTATCGAAATAATAGGGATTTGCATTCTATTATTATACTACAGCTCTATGGAAAAGTCAATCTTTTATGTCAAGTTTTAAGGTTATTTTAAGTAAAATGTCGTACCATAAAAATAGCAAATCATGTCAAAAAATAAAAAAGAAAGGTGGATATCGTGATGTATCATTCATTCAAAAAATCCATGCGAAATAGCATCTGTGTTCTGTCAGCGTGCAGTTGCCTGCTCTATGGCGGGTATTGCAGCGGTGCTTATTCTGCCATCCATCAGATGACAGTGACAGCAGCAGAGGAAGAAACAGCGGACACCCCACAGGTCATTTTCTCTAACACAACAGCAGAAGTCGGCGTGCCATTGACGGTATCGTTGCAGAACATCAATGCTTCATCCGTGTCCTACCATTGGACAGTTGACGGAACGTCCATTGACAATACAGCGGACAGTTATACACCGACTGCCGATGATTACGAAAAAATGATTACGGTAACGGTCACAGCAGACAGTAAATCATACACGGCTTCTCTCTATTTCAGCGAATTGCCGGTTGTCTACATCAACACCAAAGACGGGGCAGAAATCACCAGTAAAGAAGAATATGTGGATGCGACTTGCAATATGCAAGGCAACAGCGAATTTTCAAACGCTTCGCAACTCTACAATGGTGATATTCAGATCCGTGGCAGAGGCAATTACACATGGGAACATGAAAAGAAGCCTTACAAAATCAAGCTCGATACCAAAACAGATGTATTGGGAATGGGTTCCAACAAACATTGGGTACTCATTGCAGAATACATGGATCCAACGCATCTGCGAAACGAAATTATGCCAGGTCTGTCAGAAGCACTTGGAATGGAATACACGGCGGAAAGTAAGCCAGTGATTCTCGTACTGAATGGCGAATACAACGGCTTGTATCACCTCAGCGAGAACGTCCGCATTGACAGTGAACGAGTGGACATTTACGACTGGGAAGAGACAGCAGAAGATATCGCAAAGGCTGTCTACAAGTCTGAAAAAAGCAATGGCATGACAAAAGACGAACGGGATGAGCTGGAAGAATATCTACAACAGCATCTCGACTGGGTGACCTCTGACACGTTCACTTGGAACAGCAAGACCTATACGGTCAGTGACTATGTGACACTGCCGGATGGCATTGATGGCGGTTATCTTCTGGAGCTGGATACATATGATTATTATCATACGCAGCAGGTTTCTGACTTTGAAACAGATGGTGATCAGCCTGTCCAGTTCAAGAGTCCGGAGTATGCTGTGACAAACGATGAAATGTACAACTACGCCAAGGATTATATCCAGAGTTTTGAAGATGCTGTCAGCGCAGATGATTTCTATGCAACATACGATGGCGAAGAAGTACACTACAGCGAGTTGTTCGATATGGATTCGCTTGTGCAATACTGGATGTTCTTGGAAATTGTCACCAATTCCGATGGTATGCGGTTCAGCAACTATATGTACAAGGACTTTGGAAGCATTTTCAAGATGGGACCCTCTTGGGATTATGACTGGACTTGGAACGCTGGTTATACCGTTCCGACCAACGAATGGTGGACAGACCAGTCTTATTATAACGATTCCGTGCACTGGTACAAGTATCTTGTCACGGATCCATATTTTATCACGCAGGCATATGAGCTGTATCAACAGGTAGAACCGACATTGGCGGCTGTCTATGCAGATGGTGGTGACATTGATACAGATGCCGCAAAATTAAAACAAGCTGCTGAGGCAGACCTTACGAAGTGGCATTCCGGTACAGATTACGAATCGGAAGTCAGTGACCTGAAGACATATGTCACTTCCCGATTCACTTGGCTGGATCAGCAATTCTCTTCTGTAGAAACGCTGGCAGATTCTCTTGGCTACGAAGCTTCCAACAAATTGCAAGTTGCGGATGTTTCTGCAAATGATACTGGCATGGTCAAGTTGACCGCAACGGTAACGGATTCTTCTGCGGAAAAGGTAACGTTTCATGTAAATGGTATCTATGCCGGCAGTGCTACCGTAAAGAATAACAAGGCGGTACTGGAAATCTCCTCTTCCCTGCTGGAGGAAGACGGCGATGCATTGAACACAGTACAAATCCGGATGCTTGACGAAAGTGGAAATTATATTGCACAATCCAAGAGCAGCAGTGGCAACCAAGGCGGCGGAGGCTGGAATCCGTGGCAACAGCAGCAAACCACCACCACGCAAATTGGAAGTCTGGTATATTCTAACTTCACTGTCTTTACGGCAAATGAACTTGGAATCACAAAGCGTGTTGTTGGTGATGTCAATGTTGATGGCGTGTTTGACCTCGAAGATGTTGTTATGCTGCAAAAATGGCTTTTACAGAAGGGCAATATTACTGATTGGACTGCCGGTGATCTGGACGGTAGCGGTTCGCTCAGTATCATTGACCTTACATTGATGAAACAGAACTTACTGGCGAAGTAAAAAAGCGTATCAAACAAAAAAACGTCCGGATGTGATGTAATCCGGACGTTTTTTGTTCGATTAATACGAATCGGTTCTGGCTGCAATATCCTTCCGGAACAAAAATTTGAACACGGTACGGATGAGCGGCTGAATGAAGAACAACTGACTGAAAAAGGCAAACGGGAAATTGTAACAAACCAGCTTGACCCAGTTCGCAAGCAATGTCAAAATGTGAAAACCGTTTGCGTATGGATAATAGAGCCAAGCCGCTACAAAGCTCATTGTCGGGCACATCAATCCAACTGTTGCACAAATAATGGTTGTCTCAAACAGAACTGGATGGGTTTCTCGTGGATTGAACACCTTACATGCCAGCTTGAAGGAAGATGGGCTACCCATGACACATTCCAGTGTATAGGCAAAGCAAAATTCAATGAGAATGACTGCCCAGATTGGCATCATTCTGCCGAACATGTAAACCCCACCTTGTGCCTTGATGGCAGCCAGCACGCCGCTTGCGCCTGTGGATTCCATGAGCATCGAACCGTTGATGACGTACAAGCTGTAGAATACATAAGCATGTACGGTGACGAGAACGGTCAGAAATGCAAAGACCATTCTCTGAAATTGATTTCTTGGCATAATTTCCTCCTCTTTTCAACAAAAAAACACAGGCGTGCGCTGCGCATCATAAAGCTGGTTCAGAACGATGGGCATTGTCCCAATTGCCCTGTTCTGCATGTTCCGTAATCAGCTTTACGTGCAAACGCACTACCTGTGTCATCATGTCGAACAATATTTATTATAGTGTTATTATACCATAAGAATGATTTCAAGGCAATTCGCAGATTACCCGATTTTTTTCCACTGGTTATCCGGAAAATTTGGCGGAAATTCTCACAATCTGGAGGTAAATAGAATGACTCGTTTTCTTTTGGTTGGAATTGGTGGTGCGTTGGGCGCAATGCTGCGTTACAGCATCAGTTTAATCCCAAACAAATCCCCTTTTCCGTTCCTTACATTGATTACCAATCTATTGGGTGCCATTCTGATTGGTTATCTTGCCGGACTGGCTGTCCGGAAAAATGTGTCCCCACAAGTTATGCTGCTGTGCAAAACAGGATTGTGCGGCGGATTTACTACATTCTCTACATTTTCACTGGAAGCTTGTACGCTGTTGCAAGATGGTCGCTATGGGCTGGCTGTTTTGTATGTCTTTCTGAGCGTAGCAGGCTGTCTCGCCGGTGTATGGTTGGGAATGAAAATGGCTTAATATGGCACAAAAAATATTTTTTGTGGGACACCCGTCTGTCCAGACTGTTTGCTATAATGGAGAAAACAATTGCAGGAGGTCAGATATGGAACATCAAAAAAATGAACGGATGCTGGAAATCTTTTTTCGAACAATGAAAGGAGAACATATTTCTCTGAAAAAACTGGCGGCGGAATATCAGGTGTCCACGAAAAGCATCAGCAGAGATATCTCTGAAATTCAGAAATTTCTGTCGGAGCATCGGGAATTGATGCAAAATGCGGAATTGCTCTATTCGCACAAAGACAAAACGTATTACATGACAAGCGATGCTCTCATGCAGAACAAAGAGTTGTTCGCTGTGGTAAAAGTGCTGATTGGAAGTCGCTGTTTCTCCAAAGACGAGATACTCACGCTGGTTGCGAAGCTCAAAAAGTGTACAACCGTCGAGGACAAAGGACGATTTGAAAATATCATCCGGAAAGAGCTGTATCATTATCACGAGGTGAAATCCGATTGCAAATCCGTGATTGATCATCTCTGGAAATTGATACAAGCGATTGAAGAGAAACGCACACTTACGATTACATATTATAAGATGAATCGGCGTGAGGTGAAGCACAAAATCAAGCCCGTTTCCGTCCTGTTCAGTGAATATTACTTTTATCTCATCGCTTACAAGGCGAATGATCCGACATACAAGCCTGTTTATTTTCGGGTTGATCGCATTTCTGCTATGACAGAACATCGGGAAACATTTCAATTGGAGCGGCAGTATAACTTTGATGAGGGGGATCTGAGAGAGAAAAATCAGTTTATGTTCCCCGGCGAGACCAAAAAAATCCGGTTTGCATTTTCAGGATTGTCTCTACAAGCGATTCTTGACCGTCTGCCAACTGCTAAGGTGGTAGAAAAAGATGGCAATGTCAGCATCATTGAAGCAGAAGTGAACAACGGTCGTGGAATTATTATGTATTTGTTGTCACAAGGATCATGGGTAAAAGTGTTATCTCCGCCAAGTCTGATATCAGAAATAAAAATAGAATTGGAAAAAATGCAGTCGTATTACGTGGAAAATAATACTTGACAATAGAAAAAATGTGGTGTATAATGAGAATATACATACGGATTTTGTCATGATATCAATTTTTAGATAGAAAATTGATGGAGCCTACTTCTAATCGGAGGGAATAGCATGCGTAGGACAATCAAAATAACGTACAATTCGGACACACTGCAAACAGAAATCATTGTGGATGGAAAATCTTTCGATACATCCAGAATTAATGGCAGGGAAATTGAAGATTGGGTTTATCCGTTCATGATGCGCAGAGTGAAATGGGAGGGCATTTTCGAAGAGCTTGCAAAAGCAACTGGTTCAGAAAATTACACCATCTTGTTTTCCGGCAGCGAGGATGCTTTACAGGCATTGAAAGAAGCGTGTCCAAAGCAAGTCATAATCACCACACAAACCAACACAACCACTTCCCCACTCACGCCAGAACAGAAAAAAGGCGAAGAGTTGGAGCAGCTTGCTTGCAGATATGACACAGGAGATGGTATGTTGCCGGATATCAGAAAGTCTTTTCAACTCCGGAAGCAGTCATCTGCGTTGGGCTATGCCCCCTCACAGAAGAAATTGGGGGATCATTACTATTATGCCATCGCCGTTAAGCGAGATTACACAGAAGCGGCAAACTGGTATAGAGAAGCTGCGAAACAAGGGAATGCAGATGCGCAATGTATGCTTGGTTTTTGCTATCATAACGCAAAGGGTGTAGCAAAAAATGAAGCGGAAGCCATACAATGGTTCAAAAAGGCTGCGGAACAGAACCATATAACTGCACAATACATGGCAGGCAGCTTGTACCATTACGGCACAGGCATCAAGAAAAATGATGTAGATGCCGTAAAATGGATGCGAAAGTCAGCAGAACAAGGAGATTCCAGCGCACAATATTTGCTTGGCAGCTGGTATTACTATGGGGATGGTGTGACAAAAGATTACGGTGAAGCATTGCAGTGGCTGAAAAAAGCAGCTGAACAGGGAGATACAGATGCGGAAGCGTTGGCAAAGTTGTGTCCAAAGGTATCACCTGCTCCAGTGCAAGACAAAAAGGTACAACATGAAGTGCAAAAAGAGACAGCACCAAGTATGGACACAGCACAGCTACATGCAAATCCAGAAAAACCGACCAGTCGTGAAGCAGAAGGAATTGATTTTGATTTTGAAGAACCTTTGGATGTAACTTACATCCCTGAAAATCATAGGGATTTCTATTCTCCTCATGACAGTCAATATCTCAATCCGTATCGTGATAATCGGAAAAAGAATTTCCTATACAGTTTGTTTTTCTACATTCATCCGGATGGTTTAAAGAAAATAATCAGCATTTTAGGAAACGTCCATCAGTTTACAAAAAGTGATTCTATAGAAAAAACCGGCGTTGAATATTACAATGATTTAGTCAAATGCTATGGCTTGGACGCTTCAAAAAGCACAGAGGCAAAGAGAGCTGATTTGGCAAAACAAATCACAAACACCCTATGCAAAAACACGGATGTCATAAAAAAATCTCTTGAGCAAACACACAACATGGTGGAACATATGCCAGAAGACGAAGAATATGCTGAGGCACGCAAAATATTGTTGCCATTAAACAGTAAATTACAAGTACTGATTCGAGAGATTTCTAATGACTTTCAGAATAGCAAAGACAAAATTTTCTCTTATTTTTCAGAAACTGAAAATTTAAAAGGTAACAGTTGTGCTATAAAAGCGATTCATTTTATGTTGGATGTTATTGAGGAAGAATTCGATGACGATGTTGAAGAATATGAATCAGAATCAAAATCGGCATCATTAAAGGGAACCGTAGCCGGCGTTGCTGGCGGCTTTTTGGGTGGCATTTTGGGAGGTGCTATAGCATACAAATATGCCGATAATCTGGATAATGATGTAGAGGAAATGCGCTTGCGCATAATTCATGATTATGCAAAGAACGTGGAAACTGTCATTCGATACGCTGCAGTTATTTTGGCAATTGATAGTATTTATGACATTGCTGTCGATTGGATCATTGACGATGTCGACTTCGATGATGAATGTGACAACTTCTTTGATAAAATATAGGAGGGGTGTGTTATGACAATCGAACAAATCAAGACGGCTTATGAGCAGCTGAAACCGATTTTGCAAAATGAAGACGTAAAACGCTATGGTTCTATGATCATAAAAGGTGGCAAAAAGCTGCTTGGTCATATTGAAACGGTAAGAAACCAAAACAATGCATTACTCACCAGTTCTGATAGCACAAATGCAATTTCTACGCAGCTCTCTGGAAATGCATCTGGCATGGTGCAACAGCTTTTAAGAAATGCATCTGGTTCTTCTCTTGGTGGTTTAGCTTCTCTGGGTTGGGCAAATCTTGCTATCAGTGGCGTTAACCTTGGTGTAACTGTCGTTGGTATGGCTGTGCTCTCAAAGAAAATGGATAAACTCAGTCAAGAAATGAGTCAAATGAACAGAAAAATGGATGTCATTTTGAGTGAAATGCACCAGATTAAAGCGATGGTTTCACAACTGAATGAAAACGAAATTCGAAAAATTTATTCCGAAGCCGATCGCCAGATTCGCCGTATGAAAGGATATTCTCTGGAATTGTCTGGTGAAGGATACAATGATTCTCTCAAACGAGAAGTGAAAAATCAGCTTATTGATTCTTCTTCTTTCCTCACAGATAGCATTTCAAGATATAACGATCCTACCTGCAATATTGCACTTGGATTGGATGTCATTATGGCGCATTTTTATACATTTGTTTCTCTTCTGAAAGCGTATATTTCTACTATTTACTTGTATAATAATGGAAGAATCGACAATGCAATGCTTGATGACACAAAGGACACACTCAGACTCTTTTGTTCCAAAGGAATGGTGAAATCTATTCAGTCGGTTTACAGACAGTCAGCAGAATCTTTTATGTCTCCGCAGGATCTTGGATTGATTACATCCATTTACAAAGGTATCATGGTAGAGCAGGTTAGCGAAATCAAGTCGCAACGTAAAATTCTGGAGCTGGTTGACTACAACCAATACAAGCGAATCAATGAGCAACTGCAAGAGAATTCTGGTTCGGGCGAACTTGCATTTATACAATATAGTTGAGTGTGAAATATGGGATTCTTTTCAAATCTTTTTCAACAACAGCCCAGAGCTGGCGCAGAGAGCAAAGCCTCCATTGCACGCTTGAACAAATGGGAACAGACGCATTTCCCCAATAATTGTTACAACTTCTACCGTACCGAAAACGGAGAACGAATCTCACTACAACAAATCCGGACTCCATCAAGAAAGTCCAATCAGTCTGGTTCTTTCCTCGGAAAAATCAAAGAAATATTTGATACGCTTGACCAAATGTTTTTGCCATCTTACATTGCAAATTATCGGAATGCATTTCATAAGGAAATACAGACGTTCCAAAATAATCTGAAAAAACTGGAATCGTTGCATCTGGCATATCGAAACGACCCTCTGTTCGAAAAGATTGACCACGTCTTTCATACCAAATTACATATGTTATACAACGAACTATTATTCTGCCAGTTTGATCGGCTTGGTGAAGCAGCTTATTTTCAGAAAATGGACGACCGTATGTCTTCGCTGCGAATGGATATGTTAGAGTTGAACAAAAATTTTTCCGATTATATGTATGCTTTAACAAGAGCGGAATATGAAAATACAACGTCGGATCAAGTGATGATTCAAGCAAGCGTAGAAGCTATGGCAGAAGTAGCAGACGAATACGAGAGGAAATCGTGACACAACAAAAACAGCACCCCATCAGGTGCTGTTTTTT
This sequence comes from uncultured Ruminococcus sp., assembly GCA_964399025.1. Classification (GTDB taxonomy): domain Bacteria; phylum Bacillota; class Clostridia; order Oscillospirales; family Ruminococcaceae; genus Ruminococcus_C. The sequence continues at coordinate 15,079 of CAYNPC010000025.1, forward strand.
CATAGGATGCAATTAAAGGCACTTCACGCCTCCGATTTTCGATTCACAATATAGATTCCCACACACACTAACAAAAGCGACAACGCCGCCATTATGCCAATGCTGTCACGTTCCTGCAAAAGAACCGCTGAAAGAATCACTCCAAAAACAGGATTCATAAACCCAAAAACGGCGACTTTGGAAACAGGATTGTATTTCAACAAAATGCTCCACAGAGAATAGGCAGCCGCAGAAACAAAGGCAAGATAAAGCAGCATGGCAACGCCAGCACCGCTCCAATGCGGCAACGAACCGCCTGCCACCAATCCAACGACCGTCAGAATCAATCCGCCTATGACAAATTGCCAGCCACTCAAAACCACTGGATTTTCTGCGGTTGCATATCGTTTCAGGAAAACAGAAGAAAAAGCATACGCAATGGTAGAGAGAAAAATAAACCCCTCTCCAATGAAAGAAATATGTAAATCCAACCCTGTTCCATTGGCATTGATGAACACAACCCCAAGAAATCCAATGATACAGCCCATCATTTTTTGCAGTGTAAGCGGTTCCAATCGGAATAGTAGACTGGATACGAGAATGGCAACAAATACATTAACGCCCTCAATGATGGACGCTTTCACCCCTGTTGTATGTGCCAGACCGATGTAGAAAAACAGATATTGCCCGACTGTCTGAAACAATGACAAGATGGTGATTTTAGAAAGCGAACTTCTCTTCGGCAAAAGTAATTTTCGATAGCACAAACTGCCTGCCACAATCGCAAGCACACCGGACAACAGGAAACGCAGCCCTGCAAATAAAATCTGCGCTGCCGTGTCCGAGGCATCAATTTCCAACAACTGATACCCAATTTTAATACAGGGAAATGCACTTCCCCAGAGCAGACAGCAGAGACAAGCACCAAGCCAGACCACTGCTGTTTTCTGTAAATATTCTTCTTTTCTTTTCAACCTGATTTGACTCCTTTTGGCATTGTCCATGCCAA